>JAQGPI010000195.1 GCA_028293175.1 Verrucomicrobiaceae bacterium
ACGGGGTGGTAGAGCCTACTGAAAAGTAGCCCAGTTGCGCCGCAACTGGAGATGCTAGAATGATGAGATCTGATCAGCTTGCGAAGCGCTACCAGTTGCGGCGCAACTGGGCTACTTGTGCCTGTGAACAATCCTAATACCCCAGCCAGGAGCTGAGCCACTTCTCCACGTGCTCCACGGTCTCGCCTTTGCGGTGGGCGTAATCTTGGATCTGGTCCTTGCCGAGATCGGTGGAGATGCCGAAGTAGCGGGCCTGCGGATGATTGAAGTAGAAGCCGCTGACGGAGGAGCCGGGGTGCATGGCGCAGCTTTCGGTCAGCTCACAGCCAGTGAGGGCGGTGGCGTTGAGCAGCTTGAAGAGCGGTGGCTTTTCCGTGTGGTCCGGCTGCGCGGGATAGCCGGGGGCGGGGCGGATGCCGCGGTATTTTTCGCGGATCAGTTCGTCATTGGTGAGATCGCCGCGCTTCTCGATCCCGCACTGGAAACGCGCTTGCTGGTGCAGCCACTCGGCGAAGGCTTCGGCGAAGCGGTCGGCCAGCGCCTTGACGATGATGCTAGAGTACGGGTCGTTGGCTTCGTCGTAGGTCTTGGCGAACTCATCGCCGCCGTGAATGGTGACAACGAAGGCGCCGAGGTAGTCGATACGACCGCTGTCGCGAGGCGCAATGAAATCCGCCAGGGCATAGTTGGGCGTGTCCTTCTTGATCTGCTGCTGGCGCAGGCTGTGGAAGATTTCGAGATTGCCGCCGCGGGCTTCATCTGTGTAAACCTCGATGTCATCGCCGACACTGTTCCCTGGGTAGTATCCCATCACGCCCTTTGGTGTGAAATGCTTGTTGGCGATGATGATGTCTAACAAGTGATTGGCATCTTTGTAAAGCTTCATGGCCTCTTCTTCGGCAGCGGCCTTCTTTTCGACGTCATCCCACGCGCTGGAGAAGCGGCCTTCATCGGACTTCCACCTGCCGCGCAGTTCCCAGGTGTGGAAGAAGGGCGACCAGTCGATGAAGCGGCGCAATTCTTCGAGCGTCACCGGGAGGTCGCCCCCTTCCGGTTGCACAGACTTGACGCCGGTGAACGAAGGCTTGGCGATCTCCACTTCCGCCCAGTCGCAAGTGAACTTGTTGGCGCGCGAGGCGGCAATGCTGAGGATGTCGCGCGTCTTCTTCACGCCGTATTTGAGGCGCATGTCCACATGGCGCTGCTCGTTTGCAGCCACGAAGGCGGCGCGGTTTTCGGCGCTGATGAGAGAGGTGGTGACAGGCACGCTGCGCGAAGCATCGAGCACATGCACCACGCTGCCGCTGGGGTACTTTGGCGCGATCTTGATGGCGGTATGGGCCGCGCTGGTAGTAGCACCGCCAATGAGCAAGGGCGTCTTGAAACCCAGACGCTCCATCTCGCTGGCCACGTGCATCATTTCATCCAAGGACGGTGTGATAAGACCGCTGAGGCCAATCACGTCCGCATTCAGTTCCTTGGCCTTGGCCAGGATCTTCTCGCACGAGACCATCACGCCCAAATCGGTGACTTCGAAGCCGTTGCAGGAGAGCACCACGCCGACAATGTTCTTGCCGATGTCATGCACATCGCCCTTCACAGTGGCGATGACAAACTGGCCGCCGCCTTGTTTGGCAGCCTCTGCCGGAATCAAATCTTCCGCCGTGATTTCGGGATGTCTCTCAGTGGAACGCGCGGCCTGAGCGTGGCGGCCCGGGATGGTAAGACCCGACCCCAGGTCGTTCGCCAGCCATATAAGGAAGGCCTCGGCAGGGGCCAGAGTCGCGTGCAGCCATAGCTGGCGCATCTTGTCTGAAGCGGCCGATTCAGCCGAAAGCTGCTGCACGTTTTCAACGCTGAGGTCCGTGCCGAATTTGATTTGATAGCGCTTCGCCGTGAACTCCAGATCGGAGGCGAGTTCAGCAGCGAACTTCACTTCCAACTGACGCTCATCAATGGAAAGGCCCGGGTACGGGGTATAGCAAAAGCCATCCGCCAGCGTGACGGGCTCGCCGGTTTTTAAGGCCGCAACAGTCTGCTTCGCCGCATTGATCAGCAGCTCGCGCTCCTGTGCCTTGCGGGCCTTTTCGGCCTCCATGTAGGGCATCAGCACAGCCACGCTCTGCTTCATCACGCGCGCGCTTTTCACCACCTGTGGCAGGAACATCTTGCCCTCTCCAAAGAGGTCGCCCACCACCGCCATGCCATCCATGAGCGGTCCTTCGATGACCTTCAACGGGATGACGTATTTCTTCAGCGCCTCTTCAGTATCAGGAATGATGAAGTCGGTGATGCCGCGCAGCAGCGCGTGTTCCAATCGCTTCTCCACGCTCACTTCGCGCCAGGAAAGATCGGCCTCCAGCTTCTTCGCGCCACCCTGGCCCTTGAACTGTTCGGCATAGTCCACCAGGATTTCGGTGGCGTCGGGACGGCGGTTGAGCAGCACGTCCTCCACCTTGTCGAGCATCTCTTTCGGGATGTCCTCGTACACTTCCAGCATGCCGGCATTCACGATGCCCATGTCCATGCCCGCCTTGATGGCGTGGTACAGGAAGGCGCTGTGCATGGCCTCGCGCACCTTATTGTTGCCGCGGAAGCTGAAGCTGATGTTGCTCACGCCGCCGCTCACCTTCGCGCCCGGCAGGTTCTGCTTGATCCAGCGCGTGGCATTGATGAAATCCAGCGCGTAGTTGTTATGCTCCTCCATCCCGGTTGCCACCGTGAGGATGTTAGGGTCAAAAATGATGTCTTCCGGCGGGAAGCCCACCTGATCGACCAGGATGCGGTAGGCGCGCTCACAGATGCGGATTTTTTCTTCGTACGTCGCGGCCTGGCCGTTCTCGTCGAAGGCCATTACCACTGTGGCCGCGCCGTAGCGCTTGAGCGTGCGACCGCGTTCCTTGAAGGCCTCTTCGCCTTCCTTCAACGAGATGCTGTTGGCGATGCCCTTGCCTTGCAGGCACTTCAGGCCCGCCTCGACGACTTCCCATTTCGAGGAGTCCACCATGATTGGCACCTTCGCCACTTCGGGCTCGGTTTGCAGCAGGATGAGGAACTTGGTCATCATCTCCACGCCGTCGATGAGGCCTTCATCCATGCACACGTCGATCACGTTCGCGCCGTTCTCCACCTGCTGGCGGGCGATGGTCACGGCTTCCTCCAGCTTGTCGTCCTTGATCAGCTTGGCGAACTTCGGCGAACCGGCGACGTTCGTGCGCTCGCCGATCATGAGATAGTTCGAGTTTGTCGTGAGGTTGAACGGCAGCGAGCCGCTCAGGCGCATGATCGGCTCAATCGGTGGCACATGGCGCGGCTCGATGCCTTCCAAGGCTTTCGCGATGGCGGCGATGTGCTCCGGCGTGTTGCCGCAGCAGCCGCCCATGATGTTGACGAAGCCGTTCGTAGCAAAATCGCGAGCGTAATCGCCCATGTCCTTCGGCTCCAAATCAAAGCCCGTGGGGGCCAGCGGATTGGGCAGACCGGCGTTCGGATAGGCGGAGACGAAGCAATCAGCCTTGGCCGCTAGCTCTTCCAAGAAGGGCCGCATCAGGTCCGGGCCGAGTGAGCAGTTCAGGCCAATCGACAGCGGCTTCACATGCCGCATGGCATTGAGGTAAGCCTCGGTGGTCTGCGCTGAGATCATCGTTTCACCGCCGCGCCCCACGGCTGCGGAGATCATGATGGGCAACTCCACGCCATCGGCATCGAAGACCTCCTTCGTCGCCACCAGCGCCGCCTTGGCGTTGAGCGAATCGAAGATCGTCTCCACCATGATGATGTCCGATCCGCCAGCGATCAGGCCGCGAACCTGGTGCTTGTAGGCGTTCACCACTTGGTCAAACGTCACATAGCGGAAGGCCAGGTTTTCGGGGTCGGGGAACTGCGAAAGCGACACGGTCAACGGTCCCACGGCACCGGCGACGTAGCGCTTGCGACCGGTCTTTTCGCCAATCATGTCCGCCCACTTGCGGCATTGGCGCGAGGACTCGTAATTGATCTCCCAGGCGAGGTCGTTGAGGAACTTGTTCTCGATGATGCCCTGGAAGAACTCCGGGTCCTTGCGACCGCCGCGCTCGCGCGGGTCTTCGATAAAGAACTCGCTCTGGGCAATGCTGGTACCGGAGAAGGTGTTTGTTTCGATGATGTCCGCCCCGGCCTCCAGGAAACGGCGGTGGATGTCCTCAATGATGTCCGGGCGCGTGATGGAGAGGATGTCGCCGTTGTTGAGCAGGTCCTTCTCGTTGCTCTCGAACCGGTTGCCGCGCGCATCCTTTTCATTCAGGCCGTAGCCGCGAATCGTCGTCCCCATGGCACCGTCGATGACGGCGATGCGAGTGCGGAGCAGCGTTTCCAGTTCAGCGCGGATTTCAGGACCTTTGGGCATGGGTCATGGTAGCGGAAACGGAGCGGCTTTCAAGGCTTCATATGAACGCATCATGTTTTGAGGATATGTCTTATAAGCGCCGGGAAGGCACTGTTCGCCGCATCGGCTGAGCCTGTCGATATGTAAACGAACGCCACAGCCATTCCATGGGGCCAAACCGGTAGTGCCGGAGCCAGGTGCGGCTGGCCACCAGTTGGAGAGCGAAGACCCCAATGCCAATCAGACCTGCCGACGCAGGTGAGAGCCGGCCAAAGAGTCCCAATCCAAAACCATAGAAGACAAGGCTAAAGACCAAGGACTGCATCAGGTAGTTGGTCAGCGCCATCTGGCCGGCGGCGGCGAAAAGGTGGGCGATGGGGCCCGCGCTTGACCAGTTCAGCCAGAGCACCAGCCCGGCAGTGAGCCCTAGAGCGAGCGGCACGTACGAGAAGGCGTCGACCAGGGCGGGTGGGACGGGAAGCGCCCTGCCGGTGGAAGCGGACCAGAAAATCATCGAGGTAGCCAGGGCTCCCACTGCGGTGAAACATCCGAAAATACCGGCGAGCAACCGACGGTGACGGGCGGGTTGCTTGAGAATCCCTGAACGCCATGAGGCGATTCCCAGGAGCATGAGTCCAAACGTCTTGGGCAAAGCAGAGATCAGCAGAGGCACGATGAAGTACCAGGTCTCCGTCCAGCTCACCACGAAAATCTGATGGTAAGTGCCGTGGGCGTAAACGGGTGTTGAGGCGGCCGCCTGGGTGCGCATGGCCTCGGCGGAGGGGATGAGAGCGCTGCTGATCGGAAGGAACGTCAGCGAGATCGCCGCCAGACCCAAAGCAACGAGAGCCGCCGACGGCAGCCTGATCAGCGGGATAAGGAGGATGCCACAGATAGCGTAGAGGCAGAGAATGTCGCCGTTCCAGACGAGGAACATGTGACCGAGCCCGATGCCCAGAAGCACTGCAAACCGCCGCAGCATGAAGCGTGAGGCGCTGATTCCCCGGGAAGCCGTCCGCTCGGCCTGGATACAGGCACCCACCCCGAACAGAAACGAAAAGACGGTGAAGGCCTTGAACTCAATGAGCCAGGCTGTCACTAGGTCGATCCATTCGTTCACCCAACCTCCATGGGTGTGAAAGGTGAAAAGATGCTCAAAGAGGGAAAGGCGAAAGCTGGTCTGGAGATTGACCCACAAGACACCGAAAAGCGCTACTCCCCGCAGGACGTCCAGCGTGGTGTGGCGTTCCTGATCAGCAAGCGGCGCCAGTTCGGTTGGGCGATCCATGGGTTTACGGCGAAGTGGGCAGGCAGCACGCTTACGCCTCCACCGAAACCATCCAGCCCATACCAAAGCGGTCTTCGAGCATGCCGAAGCAGGGGGACCAGAAGGTCTTGCCCAGGGGCAGGGTCACTTTGCCGTCTTCGGAAAGGGCGGCGAAGGCGGTTTGTGCTTCGGCTTCGGTAGGAAAGGCGACGGACAGGGAGAAACCGTGGAAGGTGCCGTCGCCCTCTTCGCAGCCGTCGGAGGCCATGAGAGTGGAGCCGCCGACGCGGAAGGTGGCGTGCATCACCTTGTTTTCAAAACCGGGGGCCAGTCTCCCGGGCGGCGCGGGCTCGGGGCTGTCGGAGTAGCGCATCATCATGTCCACCTGCGCGCCAAGGGCGGCGCCGTAGAATTCGAGGGCTTCTTCACAGCGACCGCCGAAGAAGAGGTAAGGCTGAACGAGTGTCGTTTTCATGGTGTGTTCGTGGGTGAAAATTGATATGCTTAATCGTGACCCTTGCGGTTTCGAGTGTCAACGCCAGAGCCGCTTTGTGCCATTCCAAAACGGGTCCTAAGTCGGGAGCCGTTCGCCCGTTACGAAGGATTGCAGTCCCGGTTCCTCACCATGAATACCTTTGTCCGTTCGATCGCCTGTCTTGTTCTCGTTGGCAGCGTGATGGCCGCTGGGCCTACCACCCGCACGTGGACGGACAAAAACCAGCGCAAGGTGGAGGCGACCTTCCTGCGCATTCAGGACGGTGAGATATGGATTCAAACGCTGGATGAAACGATTCATCATCTGCCTCTCACCACTTTTTCCGCCGAGGATCAGGCGCTGGCGAAGACGCTGAAAAACTACGATCCGCCCTCCACCGGCAACAAGATCGACCAGCTTGTTTCCAAGGTGCTGGTGGCGAAGGGCGTGAAGCCGAACATTCCCTCCACAGATGAGCAATTTTTGCGCCGGGCCTACCTCACGATCATTGGCCGCATCCCGAGCTACGCCGAGGCCCAGGCCTTCCTGACTGATCCCTCCCCGAAGAAGCGCGACACGCTGATCGACAAGCTGCTGGAGAGCGATGGCTATAGTTCGCACTTGTTCGATTACTTCGCCGACATGTTCCGCATTGTGGATGATTCAAACCGGCCCATGGAGCGAGCCTTGCCCTACATCCAGTGGCTAAAAACGCAGATCAAACAGAACGTGCCGTACAACGAGATCGCCTATGATTTGATCACTGCCGATGGCAAGATGCAGAGCAATGGGGCAACGGGCTACCTGCTGCGCGATTCCGGCATGCTGCTGGACAACTTGTCGAACACGTTTGCGGTCTTCCTGGGCACCGATCTGGCCTGTGCGCAGTGCCATGACCACCCGTTCGCGAACTGGACGCAAAAGCAGTTTTACGAGCTGGCGGCCTTCTTTGGTGGAACGGTGACGAACCTCAACGTGAAGCAGTTCACCAAGGGCGATCCGAAGGACCGCATCCTGGCGGAAATGAAGGACCTGGCGAAGGAAAGCGGCGCGGACATGGCGCAATTCGAGGGGCTGGTGGGCGATATCATCAATGTGAACCGCAACGAGGTGCGCGATGTGAATGACAACTCGGTGCGCCTGCCGCGTGATTACAAGTATCGCGATGGCAAACCGAACGACGCGGTGGTGCCGAAGTTCATCAACTGGAAGCAGGTAAACGAAGCGGTGAAACCGGTGGTGGTCGCGCGGGTGAAAAGCCGCCGGCCACCGAAGAAGGATGCCAAGGGCAAGATCAAGTCCGAAGGGCTGCGCGATGCCTTTGGGGCGTGGATGTCCAGCCCGGAGAACCCACGCTTTGCGTTGACGATTGCGAACCGCCTATGGAAGCGCGCCTTTGGTGCGGGCGTGGCCGAGCCGGTGACGAATGTGGATGATCCGCAGGTGGCCTCGAATCCGGCGCTGCTGGAATATTTGGCGAAGGAGATGGTGCGCCTGCGCTTCGACATGAAGGAGTTCCAGCGCGGGCTGTACAAGACTTCATCATGGCAGCGCTCCTGCACGGAGGAGGATGTGCCGATGGGCGAGCCCTATTATTTTCAGGGTCCGCTGCTGCAACGCATGAGCGCCGAGCAGACCTGGGATTCGCTCATGACCCTGTTGCTGGGCAATCCCGATGCCTACAAGGGCATCAATGGCACCAATCTGGCCCGCACCATTGACCTGGATCTGGATAAGACCACGGGCAAGACCATGGCGATGAAAGTCACTGCCTACAAGAAGCTGCAGGAGTCTGAGGCAAGGCGCATGGGCGGCAGCCTAGCGGATACAGGTGAGATGGCGAAGGGGATGAAGATCGTGCGCTACAACGGCATGGACCTGCTGCGGGCTGCGGAGCTGGATCAGCCTGCGCCAGCAGGGCATTTCCTGCGCGAGTTCGGCCAGTCGGCACGTGTGGGCATTGATGGTTCCAGCCGCGATGGCAGTACTCCACAGGTGCTGATGCTCATGAATGGCCCGGTGCAGGAAATGCTCACCAATCCGAGTTCCTTGATTTTCCGCACGATGGCAGGGAAGGGCACGCCGGAGGATAAGGTGGAATCCATCTTCGTGAGCGTGTTCGCCCGCCGCCCCACCGCCGATGAGAAGGCGATGGCGCTGACGGAAATCAAGGGCAACGAGCAGGAAGGTTACGGCAACGTCATTTGGGCCCTGATCAGCAGCCTGGAATTCCTTTTTGTGGAGTGAGTGGCGCAAGATTCCTTTCTGCAACTTCCCCAACTCCTCAGCGTTTAGGCCTTGTCATGACTTCCCGGAAACTGCTCTTCCTGTCTTCTTTTCTATTCGCTCTGGCGGCTTACACCTCAGTATTGCAGGCCCAGACCGCTCCAGTCCAGGTGGTTGGCGGAGGAGAAACGATTGTTTATCAGCTTCAGTTCGATCCTCCCAAGGATAGTGTGAACTACAGCCCCTATGAAAACGGCTATTACGTGGCGCCTGTGCAGGGAGGTTCTGGCACGCTGATCGTCACCAAGACCACGGGCGGGACGCGTGTGTATTATGCTTTTACCGACTTCGGCGAACTGTTCGTGGGACGTAACAACGGTGATCGAAAAGCGGTGATCAGTTGCACGGCCGGGAGCGATGTTTCGACGACCGCTTTTTTTGCCATTGGCGAGGCGACGACGAACTTCCAGACAGATACAGGCGAGATTTCTGGCACCGCTTTCTACGCACCGGAATTGAGGGGGTACACCCTCTCCGCGGATTCCCAAAACGATGAGCTCTTTCAAGGTTCCTCCTCTTCGGATTTTGGCGTTGCCGGCAGCGGCACCTTCTCGGCTTTTTATGATGATGCTGATACCAACAATGCGAGGGTCAACCATCTGTCAGTGGCCAGTGTAGTGCAGTTGCTGAAGAATCGTCTCACTGGACAAAATTACATCGATGGCTCGAACATCACCGGCGGCAACGGATCTGGCACAGGCTCGGGCAGCGGCTCTTCCACGACTGCCACCGATAAGTTTGACCTTGTGGTGTACCGGCTGTCATTCAAGAAGACCGGCGAGTCGCTCAACTACAAGCCTTTCAGCGGCGGCTACTTTGTGGTGGGAGCTGTCAACGGCACCGGTGCCCTGATCCTTGAAATGGAACGCGATGGCCTCAAGCTCTACAAGGAGTATTTGAATTTTGGCTCTGTGTTTGTTGCGAAAGCGCAGGGCGAACGCAAGGCGGTGTTGTCTGCCATGGATACCAACTCCGTGTCGTCCACCGTCTTCTTCGCCGTGGGTGATGCCAATCAGTCCTTCAAGGTGAATGCTCCCTCGATCACTGGCAGCGTCAATTTTTCCAAGAAGCTGACGGGTTATGCGATCTCGGCTGATAGCGAATCGGATCTCGCGTTCTTTGGCGATGGCGGCGACATAGGGGTGGCGGGCGTGAGCCTTTTCACAGCCACCTATCTTGAGGAGGCCACCAAGCGGGCAAACAAAAATCAGAGCACGGTGGCCAAGGAAGTGGATCAGATTGAGAAGGAGCTGGAGGAAAAAGGTTTTGTTAGCATCGCAGCCGGTTCGGTACAATAGGCTTGCCTCACAAGCAGCACATGACGATCACTCTCAACGGCCACCAACAGACAGTCGCAAACGCCTCAACCATCCTGGAATTGCTGGCCGAAATAGGCCTTGGTGGTCGCCCCGTGGTGGTGGAGCTGAATCAGCAGGCCTTGCTGCCCCGAGAGCATGCCACGGCGGCGGTGAGTGAGGGCGATGTGATCGAGATCGTGCAGATTACGGCGGGGGGCTAGGCAGCGCGTCTGCGCAGCCCATCACTACATCCAGATGGCTGTCGTCGAGCTCGCAGGTGTTCGTGAGACTGGATGAAATCGTGGCAGGCGACCAGTTTGAGCGCTATCTCGACCTAGAGTGGCGAGAAGGCAGTATCGCTGCTTTAATGACATTTCTATACAAATTGTAACTGACAAGGCTAGGATTTTTCCGTTAGCATAGAGCCCTTATGAACGCCCTACGCTCTCTCCTCCGGTTGGTCGCTTGTTCGGTTATGATCGGCACTAGTTTCTCTCTTGCCGCCGATAAGATGAGAGTCGTGAGTCCCTCCAAAGTGGATGCAGCCAAACTCAGGGTGCGAGACAAAGCTGCAAGTGAGTGGATGACTGAGCCTGATTTGAAAAAGAATAATGAGGCCATGGCAGCCGAGAATAAGCAGCTCGTGTATTTTGAATACCATGTGGGGAAGGACAAATGGCGCGCAATATACTCAGATAAAATCAAGTTCTCTGGCTTCTCGTGGTGGGTTTTCTATGGTGGCAATGAGATGGAGGCAAAGGTGAATGTGGAAATGTCCAAAGGCTTGGAGCCTGCTTTCGTCGTCCGCAGTGGTAACTCCTATGCGATGCTTTTTGTGCGTCCCGAGCAGATGGAAGACATCAAGAAAATACTGGACGAGTATGGTGTGGGTCAGCCAAGGCTAAAGAAATAAGGCGAGTTTTAAAGTGCTCTATCTTTTGCCGTTGGCCTGAAAGAAGCTGACCCGCTTTGAACTACCCGACAGTATCAGTCGGCATTCGTCGTCGCAAGACCATCGCCACATCCGGGTAGCTGTCATCCAACTCGCGGGTGTTTAGGATGTCGTGGGTAAAATCGTGGCAGGCGACCAGTTCAAACGCCGGCACCTTGCGCAGCAATGCGTTCATTTGCTTGGCGCTATAGGTGCGGAACTGCCAGCGGGTTTCCTGCACGTGCTTCTTGCCATCCTTGTTCGTGATGCTCAGGCGGTTGCGTACGTCTTCCAGGCGCGTTTTTGGATCGGCGGGCCAGTCGCGGGTGTTGCACACCACATGCACGCCATCACGCTCTGCTACCCAGCGTTCATGCTCACAGGAAGTGCGAGTGTAATCGGTGAGATGAATGCCAAGGGCGTAAATGCCGCCAGGGCGCAACGCCTCCGCCACGAGCCGCAGATGGGCAGCTGCATGCGCTTCCGTGAGCAGGTACTTGAAGGTGCTCACGAGACAGTGCGCGAGATCGAAGGTGCTAGGCTTGGTCTTGGCAAAACTTTCCATGCGGTCCTGCCACAGCATAGCTTTCAGACCTTGCTGGGCGAGACGTTCCGCAGCGTAGTCGAGCATCGGCTGGCTGAGGTCAAAGCCCGCCACTTTCCAGCCTCTCCAAGCCATTTCAGAGAGCAGGCGACCACTGCCGCAGGCGGGCTCAAGCACGCGCTTGCCTCCCCGGCCCAGGCTGTACGTTTCGTACGCAGCCTCCAGAAACGTCCCATCCTTCGGCGTGTCCGCGTCGAAGATGATGTCGTAGTACAGGGGGGTGTCGTACCAGTCTCTTTGCATCGCGAATTGTGGATGCATTGGGGCAAATCACAATCCACCAGTTGCCATGCTCGAAACTCCTTCCCTTGAGACCCGCGAAGAAGTCATGTTCTTTGATACAGACTGCGGCGGCGTGGTCCACAACATCGCCTATCTGCGCATGATCGAAACCTGCCGCACGCGTTTGGCGGCGAAGCTGGGCATGTCCTTGCGCGAGATGTCACTGACTCATCTTTTCCCCGTGGTCACGCGCACGGAGATTGATTATCGCAAGCCAGCAGTGCTGGGCGATGAACTCATCATCAAGGGCGTGCTCGAGAGCGTGGAACGCGCCCGCTTTTGGTGCGCCTTCGAAATGTCGCGCGCCTCCGACAACGCGCTGCTCATCACCTGCCGCCAGAGTCTGGCCCTGGTGCAGATGCCACGAGGCAGGCCCTGCCGCTTGCCTGCCGACTGGACGGAAAAATACGCCCACCTCATGCTCAAAAAAGGCCGCGAGACAGTGTGACGACATGAAACCGCCGCCGCGCCTGTCGCCACGTGCCTTGATCGCACGGCGGGTGGTCGATGCAACGCTGCGCGCCCTCCCCGCAGAGATCCGCGAGGCTGCGAAGCCCTGCTCGGTCGAGCTCTGCGACATGGCCTCCTGTTCGAAAGAGGAGGGGCTGGACGAGGATATCCTGGGCCTGTTCGAGGGGCTCAGCCGCATCGATAGCGAACCCCATTCGCCGCAAGACTTGCCGCGCATTCGCTTGTTTTTGGATACTCTCTGGGACTTTGCCGAAGGCGATCCGCAGGTCTTTCGCCAGGAAGTGCGCACTACCTTGCTGCATGAACTGGGGCACTACCTCGGCCTCGATGAAAATCAGGTAGAGGCTATGGGGCTCGCTTGAACGGAAAGAATCCGCCATTCCTTCATTCGCGCCACCCCCAGCGAAACCGTCGTGACAGCCGCAAAGATGCCCAGGGTCATCACCCATGAGCAGGTCATCTCCGCTGTGGAGCTAAGCGCCGGGCCTTGAGCAGTACCCGAAACCGCTACCGAATTCACGCGCGCCCATTCCCAAATCGGCAGCCAGTAGATCAAGATGAGGTGAGTGATATACACGCAGAGCGAGGTGCGCCCCGCAAGCAGCAGCCCTTCTGGCAGGGCCAGATACCGTTGCCGAAGGGCAAGCGCGCCCTTCATGACGGCAACGGCGATCATGATAACCCATCCCAATCGCTCGAAAAAGAAAGAGATCACATCAGGATGCTTCGGCACATGTGGCAGTGCAAATGCCGCCAGTGCTGATACCATGAACAAGCGCCAGGAGAGGGTACCCGTGGCCCCTACCAAAAATCCGGCGCAGGCAAAGGCCATCCATGGCAGCAAAGGAAATAGCGATCCGTTGACCGGCGAGAGGAAGGCATCCAGCGGTAGAAAGCCCGTGTTTATCGGTGGCAGATACTGAGTGCATAGCAGCACCGCTACGCCCATGCCCAACACCACCAGGAGCTTGCTGCGGAGCTGCCATGGTCGCCACCCCACAGCAAGGAGCAGCAGGCATGAGACAGCCAGGGATTGCAGCACATCGCATTGGCACATCACCTTTATCACCCACGGGCTGAAGTCCCCTTTTAGCAGCGGTTCCCAGGGGATGTGCAGGACATATCCCGCCGCTAGAATTAGCAGTAGGCGCTTCATCGTGGACCATGGAGGTCGTCGTGGCCCCGGCTTTGCCGCTGACATCCCCCGCACGTAACCCGCTACCCAAAAGAACAGCGGGGAAACCAGGCCGTGGTAAAAGGTCAGGTCCTGAAAGACCTGGGTGCCTTGCAGCCGACCATCCAGGAAAGTATTGGCCACATGCGTCCAGACCATGCCCACCACGGCAATGCCGCGCAGGAGGTCGATCCATTCATGCCGTTTGCGGCCCGTTTCCATCGGCCATGCTAGCGGGGAAGCTCGCAGTTGCAAACGGCGGCACCCGACACGAAGAAAAGCGTCCTATGCCGAACATCTGGGACTACGCCAACCAGCAACTCAAAGACCTTGTCGCCTACGAACCGGGGAAGCCCATCGATGAAGTCGCGCGCGAACGCGGGCTGAAGCCGGAGGACATCATCAAGATGGCCTCGAACGAGAACCCGCTAGGCCCCTCCCCCAAGGCGCTTGTCGCCATGCGCGAAGCTGCTTCGGATGTGCATATCTACCCCGATGGCGGCAGTTACAAGCTGCGCAATGCCATCGCCACCAAGTTCGGCCTCGAGATGGGCAATGTGATCCTTGGCTGCGGCAGCAATGAGGTCATTGAGTTCATTGGCCATGCCTTCCTCAAGGAAGGCGACAACGTCATCACCGCCGAGCACGCCTTTTTGGTCTACAAGCTGATGGCCAAGGTCTTCGGCGCCAGCACCATCGAGGTGGCTGATCCGGGCTACATTCATGATCTGGATGCCATGGCCGCTGCGGTTACGCCGCGTACCAAGGAAATCTTTATCGCTAATCCCAACAATCCCACCGGCACGCTGGTGACCCAGGAGCAGATCGACCGCTTCATGGACAAGGTGCCGGACCATGTGGTGGTGGTCTTCGATGAGGCTTACCATGAGTTCCTCGACAATCCGCCGGACACGCTGAAGTACGTGCGCGAAGGCCGCAACGTGGTGATCCTGCGCACCTTCTCGAAGATCCAGGGACTTGCCGGGCTACGCATCGGTTACGGCCTTGCGAGCAAAGAGCTGATCGAGGTGCTGCAGCGCACACGCCAGCCCTTCAATATCAATTCCATCGCCCAGGCCGGCGCGCTCGCCGGCATCCAGGATGACGAGCATCAGGCGAAGACGAAGCGCATCACTGATGAAGGCCGCGACTACTTGCAGGCTGAATTTGGCAAGCTCGGCCTCGAGTACATTCCGAGCTACGCGAACTTCGTGCTGGTGAAGGTGGGCGATGGCAACCAGGTCTTCAAGGACATGATGGACAAGGGGGTCATTGTTCGCGCCATGGCCGCCTACAAGCTGCCCGAATGGGTGCGCATCTCCATCGGCACCATGCCGCAGAATGAACGCTGCATTGAAGTGCTGAAGCAGGTGCTGGGCAAGGCTTAGACTGCCGTTATGCTCAACGACACAATCGCCGCCATCTCGACCTCTCTTGGAGAGGCGGCGATCAGTGTCTTGCGCGTGACCGGGCCCCAGGCCTTGCAAGTGGCGGAGAAGGTGGTGCGTACAAGAAAGCCTTTGTCATTGCTGAAGCCCCGGCAGGCTCATCTGGCGAACCTCGTTGATAAGGACGGGCACGTGATCGATCACGCGATGCTGCTGCGTTTCCAAGGTCCGGCGAGTTACACGGGCGAAGATGTGGTGGAGCTTCACTGCCATGGCGGCCTGCTGGTGACTCAGCGTGTGCTGGAGCTCTTGCTCGCTGCCGGAGCCCGTGCAGCGGAGCCGGGCGAATTCACCCAACGCGCCTACTTGAATGGCAAGATGGATATCACCCAAGCCGAGGCGGTGATGGATTTGATTCATGCGCAAAGCACCCTGGCCATACGCGCTGCCAACGAGCAGCTTGAAGGCAGTATTGGGCGCGAGGCGCAGCAGATGCGCGAAGACCTCATCCATGTGTTAGCCCACATCGAGGCCTTCATTGATTTTCCTGAAGAGGACATCAGTCCCGAAACGGGCGATGCGATGCTCGCTCGTATTGACGCGGTGCGCTCACGTGTTCAACGACTGCTGGCTACGGCTGAGCATGGCCGCATTTTGCGCCACGGCGCACGCACGGTGATCTGCGGCGAGCCGAACGTGGGCAAGTCGAGTTTGCTCAATGTGTTGTTAGGCTTTGAGCGCGCTATCGTAAGCCCGCAGGCGGGGACCACGCGCGATACGATTGAAGAGATGCTGCAAGTGCATGGCCTGCCGCTGCGACTGGTAGATACCGCCGGTCTCCGAGAGGGCGGCGATGAAATCGAGCGCCATGGCATGCAGCGTACAGGCCGCGAAATCGACCGCGCTGATCTGGTGATTGAAGTGGTGGATGGCACCCGCCAGCGCGATGAAGGGCATAGGGTGGAGACGCACATTGATCCGAGCCGTCATCTGCTGGTATTGAACAAAGCGGACCTGGGCATTGATGCATCATGGAGTTCTGATGATGCGGGCATCCGCGTTTCCAGCGTGAGCCAGGAGGGCATTGAAGCCCTGCGTGCAGCCATTCGCGATATCGTGATGCGCAGCAGCGGTAGCATGATGACGGATCATCCCGTGGCGATCAATGCACGGCATAAGTCCTGCTTTGAACGCGTCGCAGCCAGCCTTGAGGCTACCCGGGAATCACTAGTGCGTCAGGATGCGCCGGAGTTCATCGCCCTAGAAGCCCGCGAAGCCTTGCAGGCTTTAGGCGATGTGGTGGGGCGTGTGGACATCGAGGAGATCCTTGATGAGGTGTTCAGCGCGTTTTGCATTGGGAAGTGAGGGCAATTCTTTGGAGCGCATACCATGAGCTTTTTCTGTGCTTCGAATGGTCCACGATCCAAGGAGCGACGGCGTCCCGCCGTCGTTCGGCGCAGCCGATACTTTGCGGTGGAACTGTTTTAGCGATGGGTTCCTGCACGACGGCGGGACGCACGTCGCTCCTTGGATCGTGGGCGGCGCCCGCTACTTTGAACCCAAGCGAGGCCTCACACAAAGCTCACCGGCTTCTCGTAGATCGCCAGCACGATGCAGCCTGCTTCACCGGTCACGCGGTGCGTAGTGCCGGGCGCGTGGATGCGCAGGGTGCCAGTTTCCAGCACGCCGCTTTCATCGCGCTGGCTTCCGGCGAGTACCACGATGTGCTCATAGCCCTCGTGCACATGCATTGGAATCTCAGCGGCTTCATTGAAGCGCAATAGTGCAGCCGTTGGTCCTGTGATGCCGTCGCCATAAAGACGATGAATGTCCACGCCTTCACGGAAGGCTGTCCATGAAAATTCGTCCTGTCGCTGCACGATCTGAAACAGATCCCGAAGCTCAATGAGCGGAGAGGTGGGGGAAGAAGATGAAGAGGTGGAGACGTTCACGCGATGACGCTCAACATAGGAATGCGCCGCGCGTTGGCGAATGGAAGTTCATGCGTTGATGGCTTTGATGAACGCTGTTGAATCGCTCACCGCGCCGAAGACACCGCCTTGCAGTTTGATCATCTTCAGGGCCGCGAGGTAGTTGCCGTAATCCGTTGCGCCGGTGCAGTCGGAAAGCATCAGGCATTCGTAGCCGCGATCATTGGCTTCGCGCATGGTGGTATGCACGCACACGTCGGTGGTAATGCCGCCCAGCACGATGTTCCGGATACCTTTGCGCCGCAGCACCATGTCCAGATCCGTGGCGTAAAAGGAGCCCTTGCCGGGCTTGTCGATAATGGCCTCGCCGGGCTCGGGATAGAGCTCGGGAATGATGTCCCAGCCCGGTTGGCCACGCGTGAGGATGCGGCCGCAGGGGCCCGCATCGCCGATGCCTGCACCCATCTGGCGGCTACGCCAGAGCTTGTTTTCAGGTAGGTCCGAGA
>JAQGPI010000215.1 GCA_028293175.1 Verrucomicrobiaceae bacterium
CATTACGGTTCGCGGCGGTCGCTTTTCTCGCGCAGTTTTTCGGTGTTCTCGGCGATCCGGAACACGGCAAGCATGAACTCTAAGCCCACGCGCGCCGTGAGGATGTACACAAAGAAGGCCACGGGGCCAGTGACCAGGGTGAAGAGCCCGTGCATCACGCCTTCACTGAAGCCGCCGAACATCCATGCCAGCGAGGCAAGGCCCGCGCCCACGAGGCTCATCAAGTAGAGCGTCCGAACAATGCGCGGCGTGACGAAGTGCCGGAACGACAGGTCCGTAAGGCTGGTGCCAATGGCCGTCAGTTCCCCCCACGCGACCGAAAGGAGGCTCCGATCTGGGGGCGGCAGGGGCTTCATTGGCTAACATCGCCCTGTTAGAGGAGACGGAAGATAAAGGGGAAGCGATAGACCTGCCCCTCGGTGGCACGCACGATTCCCATGATGGTGAGGATCAGGGCGGCGACAATCACGACTGGAAACAGGATTACCCCAATGAAAATGAACATTAGCAGGAAAGCGATAAAACCATAGACCATGAAGCTGATCTGAAAATTGAGAAGCTCCCGGCCCTGAGCATCTAGGTAGGGGCTCTGATCCTTCTTCATGATCCAGATGATGAGCGGGCCGATGATCGCGAGCCCGATGAGCCCAAAGATGTGCATCACAATGGCCAGCGTCTTTTCATCCTGGGATGCGGCCATCGGGCCAGCGAGAACAGGTGGAGGCTCTGGCGTTGGCGATGGTGGCGGGGAGTCGAAAGGCTCGCTCATAATAATAGAGGGGGGCTCAGGTTACTTGATGATGCGGTACGACAACGGGAAGCGATACAGCTTGCCGCCATTGGCACTGACGGCGGAAATGATCGTGTTGACCAGCCAGGCGATCCAAACAAGGAACCCGACGGCCCTAAAGGGCCAAGCCAGGGGCCTCCAAATAGCGGCGGTGATGGCGATAAGCAGTGCGATCACGATGAAACACACTACCGCACAGATATTGAAGTTGATGACTTCTTTGCCTGCCTTGTCGAGGTAAGGGCTCTCATCTTTTTTGATCAACCAGAGCACCAGAGGGGCAATCAATGCAAGTCCTTGCGCCCCGCCGGCGGCAAACACGGAAAATAGTCCAACCAGCGGAAGGAGGTACATGATTAGCCCCATCGTCTTCTCGTCGGAGTTTTCGGCGAAGGGATCGTCCCCATCCAGGATAGGCTCAGCAGGCGGTGGAGTGCTTGCGGAAGGCACTACCACTGGCGGCTGCGGAGCTGGCGTTGGCGGGACGATTTCCGGAGGAGCCGGTGGCGGAAGATCCGGGGGCGAAGAGGGCGGCGGCAGGTCACTCATGGCTGGTGCAGGGTGGGGTCAAAGTTCAGGCTATCGGGCTGAGAAGCAAATCGCAAGCCTGCGGCTGCAACTTTCTTATACTGTAAGCGAAGACGGCTATTCTTTCGGTCGCACCAGATAGCCGCCAGACTTTTCATTGGGCTCCAACCGCACCAGACCGCGCTTGGCAGCCTCGGCAAGAAGCTGGCTGAACATGCGAAAACCGTAGGCGCGCTCGTTGAAGCCTGGGTCGCGCCGCTTGAGCGCTTCCTTGATCAGGGAATTGTTGAGCGCGAAGCCTTCGCCGCGCTCTTCGGAGAGGGCTTCCACGGTCTCACGCAGTTTTTCCAGCGCCTCGCTGGGGTCCAGCTTCTTCGGCACGCCCGTGTCTTTCTCTTCCGGCTCGGCGGCGGGCTGCGGTGAGTCTTTGCCGTTGGAAGCAGCGGGTGTGGCCTTGGGCTTGCGCGGCGCACGCCCGGCTTCCTTGCGCACTAGATCATCGTAATAGATGAACTCGTCGCAGTTGTTGATGAACAGGTCGGAGGTGGAGTTCTTCACCCCCATGCCGATCACTTTTTTGGCATTCTCGCGCAGCTTGCTCACCAGCGGCGAGAAATCGGAATCGCCGCTCAAGATAACAAAAGTATCCACATGCCCCTTGGTGTAGCAGAGGTCGAGGGCATCCACCACCATGCGGATATCGGCAGAGTTTTTGCCGGACTGGCGCACGTGCGGGATCTCGATCAGCTCGAACGACGCCTCATGCAGGCCGCGCTTGAAGACGCTGTAGCGCTCCCAGTCGCAGTAGGCCTTTTTCACGACGATGTGGCCCTTTAGCAGCAGCCGCTCCAGCACCTTTTGGATGTCGAATTTCGGGTAATTAGCCTCGCGTGCGCCGATGGCGATGTTCTCCAAGTCGAGATACACGGCCATGGTGGCGCTGGAGTCTTCCTTGCTCATGCGGCAAGAGACCACAGGGCAGCGAGGTTAGAAAGGGGGAATTGCTCAAAAGCCCGCTGCTTTGCCGCTGGTGCGCGGGTCGCTGGCACCGATGAAGCCCTTGCCATCCGGTGCGAGCCCGACGGCCTGCGAAGCTCCAAAGGTATTTTCTTCGAAGAACTCATGGCCATGCTGTTTTAATGCCTCTCGAATGTCGGCGGGCATGGCCTTTTCAATGCGCACCTGATCCGGCTGCCATTGCTGATGAATGCGCGGCTGGCCGAGGGCTTCGTCCAACGGCTGCCCGAGATCGAGGACGGCGATGAGATTGAGCACGGTTTGCGAAATGATGGTGGGGCCGCCAGCCGCCCCGAGGGCGAGGATAGGCTTGCCGTCTTTCAGCACCAGCGTGGGGCTCATTGATGAAAGCGGACGCTTCTTGGGAGCCACCGCATTGGCTTCGGCACCCACCAGTTTGAAGGCGTTAGGCACTCCGGGTTCAATGGAGAAATCGTCCATCTCATCGTTCAAGAAAATGCCGGTGCCGGGTACGATGACCTTGGAACCAAAGGCAGTGTTGACCGTGGCTGTGCAGGCCACCCAGTTGCCCTCGGCATCCACTGTGGAGAAGTGCGTGGTATGCTTCTCGAAAAGCTTCGTCTCCGCATCCGGCGGCAGACCGTGGGAAGGCACTGGCGTGGTGTGATCAGGGTTGATGCGCGCGGCGAGGCCCTTCGCATAACCCTTGTCCACCAGACCGCGCGGCACATTGACGAAGTCAGGATCGCCAAGCCAGTAAGCGCGGTCCGCGAAGGCCAGCTTCATTGCTTCGGCCATCAAATGGTGGCGGGCTCCGGGAGCGGTGGCGCCCTTGAGATCGAAGTTCTCCAGAATATTGAGAATCTCCGCGACATGCACGCCGCCGGAGCTCGGAGGCGGCAGGCCGATGACTTCGAAACCGCGATAGGTGGTGCTGAAGGGCTCCCGCTGCTTGACCGTATAGCCGCTGAAGTCCGCCTCGGTCAGCATGCCGCCATTCGCTTTCATCCACGCCGCGACCGCCTTGGCATACTCGCCCTTGTAGAACCAGTCCGCCCCATCCTTCGCGATGGCGCGATAGCTCTTTGCCAGATCGGCCTGCTTAAGCACTTCACCCTTCGCCAATACCGAGCCGTCGGTCTTGAAGAAGATCGCCTTGGGCGACTCGAACTGGCGTAGTTTGTCCGCCGTGGCGGTGAGCTTCCTCGCATAAACGAAATCAATCGGAAAGCCGTCCTCGGCAATTTGCGCCGCTGGCAGAAGCAAGGCGGCGAGTGGCTTGCGTCCGTATTTTTCCACCGCTTGCGCATACACCGCCAGTGCGCCGGGAACGCCGCTGGCCAGTGAGCCCGTCTGACTCAGATTCGTATCGCCCTTGCCATTGCGCACGAACATGTCGCGAGTGGCCGTTGCCGGGGCCATCTCCCGGCCATCGAGCGCCACCACCTTGCCATTCGCCAGATGAATGAGCATGAAGCAGCCGCCGCCGATGCCGGAGTTGTGCCCGTCGACAACGCCGAGCGTGAGTGCCACGGCCACTGCGGCATCAATGGCGTTGCCGCCATTCTTCAACGCATTCACCCCAGCCTCTGTGGCCAGCGTATGGACCGAGGCCACCATCCCGTGCTCCGCCTGAGCAAGCTCAGCGCGGACGGATGAGATGGAGAGAAGGAGAGCGGCTTGGAGGAGGCGGTGGAGTTGCATGATTTTGGCTGTTAGATCACATCCGGCAGATGAGCAGCTCGCGCTCATAGACCAGTTCCTTGGGCAGATGGCTCTTGAGATCGAGGAACAGCTCTTCGTGCGAAAGGATTTCCTGCCGCCAAGCGGCGCGGTCGAAGTGCTGGAGCTCGTCAAACTTCTCTTCGGAGAAATCGAGGTCGGTCCAGTCGATGTCCTTGTAGTTAGGCACCCAGCCGATGGGTGTTTCCTTCGACATGCCATGGCCGTTGGAGCGGTCCACGATCCACTTCAGCACACGCATGTTTTCGCTGAAGCCAGGCCACAGGAACTTACCGTCCGCGTCCTTGCGGAACCAGTTCACATGGAAGATGCGCGGCGACGAGGTGAGGGTGCGCTGCATGGAGATCCAGTGGCGGAAGTAGTCGCCCATGTTGTAGCCGCAGAAGGGCAGCATGGCCATCGGATCGCGGCGCACCTTGCCCACTGTGCCCGCGGCAGCAGCGGTCATCTCGCTGCCCATGGTGGCGCCCATGTACACACCGCAGCTCCAGTTGAAGGCCTGGTACACCAGCGGCATCGTAGTGGCGCGGCGACCGCCGAAGATGATGGCGGAAAGGGGCACGCCCTCGGGCTTCTCCCAGTCCGGATCAATGGTAGGACACTGTGATGCAGGAGCAGTGAAGCGCGAATTTGGATGCGCGGCCTTCACGCCGGTTTCCTTCGCCAGCGCCGGGGTCCAGGGACGGCCCTGCCAATCCACCGCTTCGGAGGGCGGCACATCGGTCATCCCTTCCCACCAGACGCCGCCATCGGGCGTGAGCGCCACATTGGTGAAGATGGTGTTCTTGCGCAGCGAGGCCATCGCATTGGGGTTGGTGTGATCGCCGGTGCCGGGCGCCACGCCGAAGAATCCGGCTTCGGGATTGATCGCATGCAGGCGGCCGTCGGGGCCCGGCTTGATCCAGGCAATGTCATCGCCCACGGTCCAGATTTTCCAGCCCTGCTCGGAGAAGTGCTTCGGCGGAATGAGCATGGCGAAGTTCGTCTTGCCGCAGGCGCTGGGGAAGGCGGCGGCGACGTAGGTCTTCTGGCCTTGAGGGTCTTCGACGCCCAAAATGAGCATGTGTTCGGCCATCCAGCCCTCATCGCGGGCCATGGCGGAAGCAATGCGCAGGGCGAAGCATTTCTTGCCCAGCAGCGCATTGCCGCCGTAGCCAGAGCCATAGCTCCAGATCTCGCGCGATTCGGGGAAATGCACGATGTACTTTTCCTGATTGCAGGGCCAGGCCACGTCCTTCCGGCCCTTCGTCAACGGCGCGCCAACGGTGTGCATGCAGGGCACCACGCGCTTGTCGTCCTTGTCGATCAGTTTGAACACCGCCTTGCCGATGCGCGCCATGATGCGCATGTTCGCCACGGCATAAGCCGAGTCCGTCAACTGCACGCCGATCTGCGACATGGGCGAATTGAGCGGGCCCATGGAGAAGGCCAGCACATACATGGTGCGGCCCTTCATGCAGCCGTTGAACAGGCCGCGCAGCTTCTTCTTCATCTCGAAGGGATTTACCCAGTTGTTGGTCGGGCCTGCGCCATCCTTGGAGGCGCTGCAAATAAAGGTGCGGTCTTCCACGCGCGCCACATCGCTCGCATCAGAGCGGGCGAGAAAGCAGCCGGGCCACTTCTTCTGGTTCAGCCGGATCAGCGTTCCGGCATCCACCATCTCATGGCAAAGGCTGTCGTATTCCTGCTTGGAACCGTCCACCCAGTGGATGCGGTCCGGCTTGCACAGGTCAGCCATTTTTTTCACCCAGCGCAGCAGATGGACGTTGGTGCTGAGCGGTTGGGAAGGATCGATTTTGGTCATGGAAAAGAGGGAAGGGCGAGGGTTGGTCTAATGAAGACATTTTGCCCTGTTTTCTCAGCCGTGTCCTTGTGAATTCACCGGCAATCCTGGCGCGATGAGTAGCAGATCAAAGCGTGCCCACGCCCCCTGCCCACAGGATGGCGCGGGGAATAAAGTTTTCCAACCCGGGCGTGTTTTCCGGGTGCGAGCTGGAAATAAACACGCGGCCCTTGCCGAAATTGCCAATGGCCTGCGCGGGAGAATTCACCATCACGCCCGCAGGTGAACCAAACTCGGAAATCTCAGAGCGGAAGAACGTGACCGGCGTGTAAGCCGGGATGTCCGCGCGGCCAGCGGGCTTGATAATGGGCCCGTTGTGATAGCGGATTTTGAAGGTGCCGGTGATGTCTCCCATGAGCTTGCGGCCTTCGTCCGTTAGCTCCGTGTCGATGAAGGCCTGTCCGCGTTGCCATTTTTTGGAGACGGTGCTGGCATTGAGAATGCCCAGGCTCCATTTGAAGTTCGAGCAGGCCAGGTAAGCACCTGCGCAGACGCCCAGATAGCCGCCGCCACCGCGCACATATTCGCGCACGTTGTTGCGGCCGGCCTCGCCAATCGCTTCGCCTTGGGCACTGCCCGATCCGCCTGAGAAGACCACCACATCGAAGGCTTTTAAATCAATGGTGCCCATCTGCTCCGCACTTACGCGGGTGATGGTCGCCTGCGGGATGCTCTTGATACGGTTTTCCACATTCAGAATGCCATCCATGGGTGCGCCGTGCCCGTCAAAGATCGCGACCTTGAGAGGCTTCGTTGCCTGCGGTGCGGCGACGATGGCCTTCAGGCCGTTCATGTCCGGCGGGACAACAAAGGGCGGTGCTTTAGCCTTGGGCGCGGTCTTGGTTTCCGGGCTCTGCGCGGAAGCAGCGGTGACGGCAATACCCAGCAACAGGGCCGGGAGCAAAAGGCGTGACAAGAAGGCGCTGGTGTTCATGAGTCGGACGGGATGGCTGTTCGATGACGAGGTTACCGGGTGAATC
>JAQGPI010000233.1 GCA_028293175.1 Verrucomicrobiaceae bacterium
GGGTCCTTGTCAACCAATTGACCCGTAAGCTGCCCTTCACTCCACCTAAGGTACATGGAGACAGTCCCTGAACAAGGCGGCAGGCTGCTCTTTGGCATGGCAAAAAAGGCGGAAGAGCCATCGAAGCTGCCCTCTAAATTGCCGCCGATCGCTCCGGAAAAAGGATAGCTGCGCACCGTGGTACCGCCAAACAAACCCCAGACCTTGCCGGTGAAAACGCCCAACGAAGTTACAGTGACGGAACAGGAACAAACGGAAGGGATGTCGCCGTAGATATAAGCCACGATCGGACCAACCCAGGTACCGCTGAGGTGCTTGTCCTCTGAGGGGGAAATGGTGAGGAGAAATGGCGGCGAGGTCGTGGTGCCAATGGGGTTGCTGGCGCTGAACGTCACATGATAGTCGCCTGCTTTGACTGGCGCTCCAGAGACGAAACCGGTCTTGCTATCAACGACTATTCCCGGTGGCAGCCCGATGGCGGCGAATATGGTAGGCTGATTGGTGGCCTCGAGTTGAAATTCCCACTTCATGAGCATTTCACCAGTGGAAGGAACCAGCACTTCGCCAGAGGAAGAACCCGTCAGGCCAACGAACTGCGGCTTTTCTTTGACGATTGCCACAGAAGTGTAGCCTCCAATCACCGCTTCGGAAGAACCATTGGTCACATAGACAAGACAATGGTATCCCGCCGAATCCATGTCCATGTCCGCTTTGGTAATAGTCAGTATGGGTGTGTTGATACCCGAACAATGCGCGCTCAGCGGTTTGTCGTCATTGCGACGCCATAGATAGGAGGGCCCTGGTCGAGATCCAGGTACCTTCAGCACTACAGTGCTGCCCTGGGCCCGCACTACACCAGGCACGGTATTGATCACCGCCACGACAGTGGCACTGTTGCTGACGCAAGTATGGTGCGCCGTCCGCATGATCACGCGGTAACTGCCACCGAGATTCAAAACATTGGCGGCACTGCGATCCAGCCGCCAATCAGTAGCACCGGGAATGTTAACCCCATTGAACTGCCACTGATAAGATACAGCATCCTCTGTGGAGATCACAGTAGGTTCGATGGAGAAATAGTTGTATTGGGTCAATACCAGAGTGTTTAGAAGACGGACCGCGGGCGTGGCCCAGAATCCCACATGCGCCGCCGGGGTGGTGAGCGAGCCGTCGGCATTGGTTACCGTGCAACTGTAATTGCCGTTGCTTGCAGGCACTCTTGGCAATTTGAGGGAAGCCTCTCCGGTGCTGTTGGTGAAAGCCGCACCAAAGTTCCTGCCATCCTTTTTCCATTGGAATGTCATCGGCTTGTAGCCTGACACGTACATGCGCATGTCGACCACATCGCCAGGGACTGCGATGATTTCCATCACCGGCAGTGAATGCGTCACGACAGGCGGGCCGGGAATGACATCAAAGGCTACGGGCCCGCTGGAAACGGTGCCATCCGCATTGGTCACGGTGACACTGTAATTTCCTTCGGCGGAGTAGTCCGCTGTTACATCAATCGTGTCGTACGTCAGGCTGCTGGCTTTGGTGAAAAAGACCGTGTTGTTGAACTTCCACGCATAAGTGAATGGCGCTTTGCCGGAGACGTAGACCGAAAAATGCGCCACCTGTCCGCGAGGAGTCGGGCCGCAGGGCCTTATGGGAGACGAGATCGCTGGCGGGTACGCTGCTCCGGCAGCAACGCTCATCAAAGAGGCAAGGCAGGCGAGAAAAACTAAGGTCTGACACCGAAATGAAGATCCAAGAACCATTGGCCAGACATTAGGTCACACAGGCTAAAGAGAAAAGAGAAAAACACGGCTGCGCCGAGCGTCGTTTAACTCCCAGCCTCACCCGCTCCGCCCGTCCGTGGCTCCATACGCCGAAGGATCTTCTCCACGGCGTGCTTGGTCACGATGTTGCCCTGCGCGTCGCGGCCCTTGATGGCCAACGACGAAAACGGGAAGCTGAGTGCAACATTGCGCAGCCGGAGATCCTGCTTGAGGTGAATCGTGAGGATCTGCCGGTCGCTTTCTGTTTCCGTCTCGTGCTTGGCGAAATACAGAATAGCGGAACCAGGAGTGCCTTTGGTGAGCTGGTAGGCCTTGTCCCGGGTGACCCCACCGGCGCGGAAGCGCTTTGCCAGGATAGGCCCCTCTCGGCCATCGCGGTACATGATGGAATAGACGGTCTCCTCATCCTTCCGGAAGATACCCACATAGAAGGGATTCTTACCCACGAAGAGCTTGGGCGCGACCTTGCTGACCGTCATGGTGCCATCCTTGGCGAAGTAGATGATGTCGTCCAAAGGTGAGCACTTCACCACTCCAGAGAGCGTGGTGATGGGCTCGCCGCCTTCCTTCTTCAGGCCGTAACCGGCGAAACCGTCCTTGGCATTGAGATACAAAATCTCACTGGCAATGATAACCTCAGATGCGGCGACGCGCTCGAAGCTGGCGATCTCGGTACGACGCTCGCGGCCGACGCCGTACACCTTCTTCAGCCGCTCAAAGTGACTGATGGTGTAGCGGGTGATGCCCTTGATGTTCTTGTTTACTTGCTCGATGTCCTTCTCGAGAGCAGCGATGTGTTCATCCGCCTCGGAGCTGTTAAACTTCGAGATGCGCTTGATGCGGATCTCGGTGAGGCGGGCCACATCGTCATCGGTGACCTCGCGCTTGAGCTTGCCTAGATAAGGCTTCAGGCCCTTCCAAATGGCGGCCATGACGGCCTCCCAGGTGCGGGCTTCTTCAATGTCACGATAGATGCGCTTCTCAATAAAGATGCGCTCCAGGCTGCTGAAGTGCCATTTCTCCTCCAGTTCGCTCAACTGAATTTGCAGCTCCTGCAGCAGGATATCCTTGGTGTGCTGGGCCGCATGCCGCAGCAGCTCATTGACCGATATGAAGCGCGGTTTGTCGTTTTGAATGACCGTCGAGTTGGTGGAGATGCTGATCTCGCAATCGGTGAACGCATACAGCGCGCTCATCGTCTGCTCGGCATCCACACCGGGCGGCAGATAGACCAGGATCTCCACCTCAGCGGCGGTGTTATCCTCTACCTTCTGGATCTTGATCTTGTTCTTCTCGTTGGCCGTCACGATGCTCTCCATCAGGCCGCCGGTGGTCGTGGCGAAGGGGATCTGCGTGATGCGCAGCATGTTCTTCTTGGGCACGACCTCCATCTTCGCCCGCACACGTATGCGCCCGCCGCGCAAGCCGCCGCTGTACTCGCTGGCATCCATGATGCCACCCTGCTGGAAGTCCGGCAAAAGGTTAAATTCCTCACCACGCAAGGCGGCGACGCTGGCATCGCAAAGCTCGATGAAATTGTGCGGCAGGATGCGGCAGGAGAGGCCCACGGCGATGCCTTCCACCCCCTGCGCCAGCAGCAGCGGGAACTTCACTGGCAGGGTCACCGGCTCCTTGTTGCGACCATCGTAAGAGGCGGCCCATTCCGTCACCTTGGGTGCAAACAGGATATCTTGGGCGAACTTGGAGAGGCGGGCTTCGATGTATCGAGAAGCAGCCGCATTGTCGCCAGTGAGGATATTGCCCCAGTTCCCCTGGGTATCGATAAGTAGTTCCTTCTGACCAAGTCCGACGAGCGCGTCACCAATGGAGGCATCCCCATGCGGGTGGTACTGCATGCAATGGCCCACGATGTTGGCCACCTTGTTGTACCGGCCATCATCCTTTTCCCACAGCGAGTGCATGATCCGCCGCTGCACCGGCTTCAATCCGTCATTAATGTGGGGTACCGCGCGCTCCAGGATGACGTAACTGGCATATTCGAGGAACCAGTCGCTGTAGAGATCATCGATGTTCTTCACCTGCACAGGAGCGTGCGAGGGAAACAAGGGGCCTTCGGGGATGTCGTTTTTCTTTGCCACGGGATTTCAGGAACGAAAGGGAGAAGAGTTCAGACTAGCGGGCTAAGGGCGAGGCGCAAGGAAGCGATGAATATGGCGAACGCCGCGGCACCTGAGCTATCCCATCACATTCACCAGTGTGCCGATCCCATCGATGGTAATGCAAACCTCATCGCCAAGAGCCAGTGTAAACTCATCGCCAGGAACGATGCCGGTGCCCGTCATGAGGAAGGCACCGTTGGGGAAATCGTTGTCCTTGAAGAGCCAGCCAGCGAGTTCAGCAGGGGTGCGCTTGAGCTGGTCCAGCTTGGTTTCCCCAGTGAAAACGGGCGTTCCATTGCGATGGATGACCACCGAGATGGCCGTGGAAGGCGGCAACGGTTCATGCTGCACCTTGATAGCTGGACCCACAGCGGCACTAAGTTTGAAGCTCTTCGCCTGGGGGAGATAAAGCGGATTCTCACCCTCGATGTCGCGGCAAGAAAGGTCGTTCCCTGCCGTGCAGCCGATAATAACGCCATTACGCGTGATAACGAGCGTTAGCTCCGGCTCGGGTACCATCCACTTTGAATCGCGGCGTAGGTGCATAGCACCACCGGGAGCAGCAACGCGATGTGGCGCAGCCTTAAAGAAGATCTCAGGCCGGTCGGCAGCATACACTCGGTCGTAGAAACTGCCGCCGCCCGCTTCCTTGCTTTCTTCCATCCGAGCGGTTCGGCTGCGGAAATAGGTGACGCCCGCCGCCCAGACT
>JAQGPI010000304.1 GCA_028293175.1 Verrucomicrobiaceae bacterium
CGAGTTCGGTTTCGACTACCTCCGCGACAATGGCATGGCCAGCAACCGCAACCAGCAGGTGCAGCGCGGCCATTACTTCGCCGTAGTGGATGAAGTGGACTCCGCCCTCATTGATGAAGCCCGTACGCCGCTGATCATCAGCGGCCCGGTGACCGTTAGCACGCATCAGTTCGACCGCTACAAGCCGCTCGTGGAGCAGCTCGTGCGCCGCCAGAACACGCTGTGCGCCAAGCTTGTCACCGATGCCAAGGCCCTCTTTGACAAAGGCGACAACGAAGCCGCCGGCCGCATGCTGTACCAGACTTATCTGGGCCAGCCAAAGAACCGCGCACTGATGCGCACGATGGAAGAGCCGGAACTGCGCAAGCTGAAGGAAAAGGCCGAACTGAGCTACGCACTCAACGATCAGAAGGTAGAGCTCTTCAAGCTCAAGGAAGAACTCTATTACGCGGTGGATGAAAAGACTCACGAGGCCGATCTCACCGAGAAGGGCCGCGAGTTCCTCAATCCCGATGATCCGGATGCCTTCGTGTTGCCAGATCTGGCCACAGCCTTTGCGGAAATCGATATCGACAAGTCCTTGAGCGAAGCTTCCCGCCAGCAGAAGAAGGTGGAAGTGCAGGAGAAGCTCGACAACCAGGGCCAGCGCATTCACAACATCGCGCAGCTCTTGCGGGCCTACTGCCTCTATGAAAAGGGCGTGCAGTACCTGGTGATGGACAACAAGGTTGTCATCATCGACGAAAACACCGGTCGTGAAATTCCGGGCCGCAGCTGGAGCGATGGCCTGCATGGCGCAGTGGAAGCCAAGGAAGGCGTGCAGATCGATGCGGAAACGCAGACCCTTGCCACCATCACCATTCAGAACTACTTCCGCCTGTACCAGAAGCTAGGCGGCATGACCGGCACCGCAGAAACCGACGCCGCCGAGTTCCACGACATCTACAGCCTGGACGTGCTGCCGATCCCGACGAATCAGCCGGTGAAGCGCATCGACGGCAACGACAGCATCTTCAAGACGCGTCGTGAGAAGTACAATGCGGCCATCGCTTTGATCAAGGAGCGTCACGCGAAGGGCCAGCCCATTCTCGTAGGTACCGCCAGTGTGGAAGCCTCCGAAACGGTCTCCCGCATGCTCAAGCGCGAGAAGATCCCGCACGCAGTGCTCAATGCGAAGTATCACCGCCAGGAAGCGGAGATCGTTGCCAACGCTGGCCAACGCGGTGCGGTGATGATTGCGACTAACATGGCTGGCCGCGGTACGGACATCAAACTTGCCCCTGGCGTGGACGAACTCGGCGGCCTCATGGTGATCGCCACCGAGCGCCACCTTTCCCGTCGTGTGGACCGCCAGTTGCGCGGTCGTTGCGCACGTCAGGGCGACCCGGGCGAGAGCAAGTTCTTCATCAGTTTCGAAGACGAGCTCATGATGAAGTTTGGCGCGGCCGAGCGCATGACTTCGATCATGGAGCGCTTCGGCATGGCCGAAGGCGAAGAGCTGCAGCACCCCTGGCTTAACAAGAGCGTGGAAACCGCGCAGAAGCGCGTGGAGCAGCAGCATTACGTCTGGCGCAAGCGGGTGCTGGAATATGATGATGTGATGAACCAGCAGCGTGAAGTTGTATACGACTATCGCAATGAGATTCTGGAAAGCAGCGACACCCGCGTGCTGATCGATGAAGCACTGGACAAGGGCGTCTCCGAGCGCGTCTCGGACTTCATCCCGCGCGAAGGCCGCAGCGACACGCCGATTGATTATGAAGGCCTCGTCAACTGGATAAATACCACCTTCCCCGTTGGCATCAGCCAGCGCGATGCCGCCTTTGAGACCAAGACCTTTGACGAGGTGGTGAAGTACATCATTGAGAAGGTGCAGCGCGCCTACAGCCTCAAGATCGCCGGTGCCTCACCGCAGGGCATTCAAGAGCTGGAGCGCGCCATCCTGCTCAACGCCGTTGACCGCCTGTGGCAGGAGCATCTGTATGCTCTCGATGCCCTCAAGGAAGGCGTCAACCTGCGCACCTACGGCCAGAAAGACCCGCTCATCGAGTTCAAGTCTGAAGCCTACATCATCTTTGCTGAACTGATGCGCAACATCAACGGCGAGGTGCTTAACAACCTCTTCCGTGGCATGGCCCACTTGCAGGCCCTGGAGCAGTTCCTTCAAGCCCAGGCGCAGCAGCGTCACCTTCAGGCAAGCGCCACTGATGAAGCCAATGGCTCGCTCGGAGATGAGCCTTCGCAGTCCCAGCCCGAAGAAGCTCCAGTGCCCCAGGCACCCAGGGGGCCCCGCATCATGTTCCCCACGGCTGCGCCCGCTGACAACACGCCCAAGGTTGGCCGCAACGACCCTTGCCCCTGCGGCAGCGGCAAGAAGTACAAGGCCTGCCACGGACGCCTCGTCTAATCGGTGTGATACACTTAATGCCCTCGCCTGGTAACAGCCGCGGGCTTTTTGTTGCCTACTTCACTGGCATTTCGCGGTAAGCCCCATACATAAAATAGGCGATGCCAGCATACCCACGGTGCCCGGCGAAAGCCTCTCGTACGGGCTTTAACGCCTCCTGCATCGCAGCCTCCGTCTGGCCATAAAACCCTTCCATGGGCGGTCCGATATCGGCCATCTTTACCCCTACATAAGCGCGGCCTTTCGCGGCGTCGGCATAGGTGATGGTTTTTGTCACGAGCGATATGATGCCGTTCTTGCCTTCGGCGGTATTGCGATAGCTCATGATGCCGACATTATCAGCCACATCGAGCAGGTGTTTGGTCGCATCTTTGGTCACGCCCTTGAACGTCACCGGATAGCTTGGCTCACCTTCTGGGCTGGCCTTGTCGAACCAGAAGGTGATATCGGCACCGTACAACATGTTCGGAGCCTTGGAACGGAGGCGCTCACAGGCCTTCACATTGATCTCGACAAACTGGGTAAGCAGCGCGCACTTCTCTTCCAACGTCGCCTTCTTCCATTGCGGCAGGCCGTGCGGCTCGATGTCGAAATGAAGGCCAGCCAGCCGCTCATCTTCCGGCGTCGCATGGTTGAATTCAATGGTGGCATCTACCCGCTCCATCACTCGTGGATGATTTTGCGAAAGCGTATGAGAAGGGTCACCGCCGAGAGCATGAATCTTCAATCCGCAGGCGCTGGCAGCCTTGATAAAGGCGTGTAATTCCGCCGCTCGCGCGATGCCTTGGGCACGCCCCTGGCGCTGATAGTGAACGCTCCAAAAAAGATCGGTGATGTTTCGCTGCTCGCAGAAGGTGAACAACTCAGCCCGTTCTGCATTGTCAGCGAGCAAGGCCTCCGTCTTGTAAACCCACATGGCGTTCGTCGGCTCAGCAGCAGAGGCCATGCTCAAGCACAAGCAAAGAACCAGCAGTGTGAGACATCGTACCATTTTCATTTTAGGACAGGGTGAGCGTAAAACTTGATAAGCCCTTTGGCAAAGCCATTGGGATGATTAGCAAAGCCTTGCTTTAGCGTGGTGGAATCATGATTGTGACCGCCTGCCTGGATCACATTGGGACCCGCCTCCGCGATCTCAGCCGGGGTCTTTTCACCTGGGCGAACAATGGCGATATGGCCTGACTTCTTCGGATCAGCGTTCTTGTACACTGCCACAACCACCTCGCCCTTGTTGGCATGATCTTGGGCACTGATCCCATCGGGCGCCGACACCCAGCCCTTTGACTTGCCCTTCTCCGGCAGCCAGTCGAACTGCGCATTCGCCAGTAAGGCGCTGCCATGCTCAGGAGGATGGAGCAGATAGACGCCCAGCTTCTCGCAAGCCGCGGCAGCGAATTGACTGCAATGGGTGTGTTTGCCGTCGTCGGTGATCACCTTCCCGGTCGGCTCTCCCGTGCGCCAGTTTACGATGGCTCCCGCAATCCAATGTTCCTGTACCTGCATACCATCCAGTACTTCGTTCAGATGTCTGGCAGCGGCTGTAATGGGTTCAGCAGCACTCCCAAACAGGGGTGCGGCCAGGACCAAGACCAGGAAGAGAAGCAAGCGTTTCATAGGTGCCATCAGGCACCTGCTAAACGCAGCATATCCGGCCAATCAATCGCCATTCCTCAGCCATCAATGGCCAGGATTCTTCAGCACGTAGAAACGACCATCCTCAGCACCGAGCAGCAGGTCGCGGATGCCATCGCCGTCAAAGTCGCTGGTGGTGGGGCTGGTGTCATGACCCGCAAGATTGGTTTCGCTGAGGTTGCCCATGTTCTTGTACAACCGCTTGTCACCGTCTTCGCCCACTTGCTGCCAGAATTCGGCATTGTTGCTGTTAATGAGGATGTCCAGCTTGCCGTCGCCATTCCAGTCGATGATCGTTAGTTTGCGGCGGCCTGACTTGCCACCGGCTCCGGTGTTGAACTGCAAGGGCTTGCCTTTGTCATCGCACAGCACGCGCTGCGGCGGCAGCAGCTTGTGGTCGGCAGTGCGCTTGAAGAAGGTAAGATATCCCTCGTGATCCAGCATCACCAGATCAACGAGCCCATCCTTGTCGAAATCCACCACCACTGGCGTGGTGCGCCACTGCGTGAGTAATGCCTTGCCCTCCGGCTTCTGCCAGCCCCATGCCAGCGTCGGTTGGGCATCATTCCATTCCACATCAATGGGTTGCGCAGCGGCAAGCTTGGGCGCCTTACGGGTGCCAATGTTGTGATACCATATCACTTTGCCCCAAATGCTGTTACACAAAACGTCCGGAAGACCGTCTCCATCCCAGTCTGCGACATTGATGGTGGTGTAGCCCCACTTGCATTCGGCCGGGCCCTGGATGCTGCCGTTCGGCCCCGCCATGATGCGGATCACTTTGCCATTGGCTTGCAGAAGCTCGGGCGCGGCCCACTTCGGCTGCCCGACCTTCGGACCGCTCAGGTTCTCATAGAAGGTGATGTACCCGGCGCTGCTGCCGCTGACGATGTCTTCATCACCGTCGCCATCCCAGTCCACCACCACCGGCGTGGCCAGTGCACCGCACTTCACGTCTTCCGCTTCCTGCTGGAAGTACACGGGCGGAAGGAAATCAGGCACGCCATCCACCTTGCTGCCGGTGTTCTTCAGCAGCGCGACGCGACCGTCTTCATCACCACAGATGATGTCCATCTGGCCATCGCCATCCCAGTCGATGACCGTTGGCGTGATCATCTCCAGGTCCATGTGAATGAACTTGCCATCGTGCTTCAAGCGCTTGCCCTGGGCGAACTTCGGCTTCTCCTTGCTGCCGGTGTTTTCGTAATAGGTGAAGCCATCAATGAACTCGCCACAGATCATGTCCAGGTCGCCGTCGTGGTCATAGTCCGCAAGGCAGGGCGAAGGCATGCCAAAGCCATCCAACAGCGTGCCGTTGGCATTCAGCGGCTTGGGTTTGTCGAAGGCCGGTTTGTCAGCCGTGCCGGTGTTTTTCGCGAAATAAACGAGGCCGTGCAGCAGGTCGTTGGTCCAATGGCCGTTCTCATCATAGGCGTTGTCCCAGCCGTAGTTGGTCCAGTCCTCAGCGCCCACAACGAGGTCCGCCTTGCCATCGCCGTCCAGGTCTGCTAGATGCCATTCATTGGCCCGCACCTTGTTGGGATGCACATTGCCCGGCAAAGGCAGCTTGGCTCCTTTGTCGAAGCCAGTTGTCAGGAAGTCAGGATAGGTCGTGCCGGGAGTGGTCACCACCGACTTGCCTTCTATATAACTGATGCGGGCATTACTCACGCCCTTGCTGACCCGCTTCCCGGGCTTGAACACAGCCGTGCCGTTGCTCTTGAAAACGTAAGTACCGTTGTACGGCTTGTCCGGACAGCTCACCACGAGGTCCAGCTTGCCATCGCCATCATAATCCATTGGCAGCGGCCATGCCCAGAGACCCACGCCAAGATCGACGACGAGTCCGGGATGGTTGTATTGCAAGCGTTGCAACGGCTCTGCACGTGCGGTCACGACAAGGACAAGCAGAATGAGACACAGTTTCATGAAATGATGACAAATGGGATGCTTTACAGTGACGGCCACACGCCCTTCACCATCGGCTTCAGGTCGAGCTTGGCGGGATCAATCACCGCGTGCTTCACCTTCAGCCGCTTCCAGGTGTAGGTCACATGCACCATGCCGTCGCTGGCTTGAATGATCGCCGGGTAGCTGAACTCCGCCTTTGGTTCATTCTCGAATACCAGGGCTGCGAGCCATTCCTTGCCGTCCTTAGAAACCGCGAGGTTCAACGGGCTGCGGCCCTTCACGGTATGGTTGTAAATAAGGAGGTGGCGGCCGTCCTTGAGCGTCACGGCGTCTGTGCCGGAGTTCGGATTGGGCAAGTCGAGCAGGGTCATGGTGCCCCAGGTCTTGCCTTCATCGGGAGACTCCACATGAAATACCTGCTTGTTCTTGGAGCGGCCAATGGCAGCCAGCTTACCGCCGCCCAGGAACAGTACACTCGGCTGAATCGCATCCACCACCGGATCGCCAAGGCCGGAAGGTTGCGCTGTTGTCCAGGTCTTGCCCATGTCGGAGGACCGCTCAAATTGCACGCGCCAGGCCGAGGGCTTGTTGTTGGTCTCTGAACTCGTGGGGCAGAGAAGCGTGCCGTCATCAAGCTGCACGGGCTTGTTCTTGATGGGCCCAAGGATGCCCTCTGGCAGACGGGTGCCGTCGCTCCAGGTCTTGCCGCTGTCAATGGAGCTGCGCAGCATCCCCCACCAGGTGCTGGGCGACGGGCCCATCTTGTAGAACAGCATCAGAGCGCCGGACTTCGGCTGAAACAGCACCGGATTCCAGCACGGCACACGGCCATCCGGGATGATGCCATTGGCCACCTCGACCGGTGCAGTCCATGCGCCATCCACGAGGCGCGACGACCAGATGCCCACATCTGGCTTGCCTTCTGCGGTGCCGGCAAACCATGCGGCCACCATGCCGTCCTTCGTCTCCACAATGGTCGAGGCGTGGCAACTCGGTACCGGCGCTTGTTCGAAGATGAATTCGGATTTTAACACGGCGTTATCCGCGGCCATGGCACTGCCCGCGATGAGAAGGGTAAATAGAAAGGCTTTCATGGAAAAATACAACACAAGGGCGCAGGCATTGAATGGACCGGACTCGATTCCAGCACAACCAACCATCCATGCAAAGCTTTGTCTTTTGCATGACGATTCTTGATCTTTTTCCGGTAGAAACGATGACCTTCCATGCCCAGCATCACCGATCATGCCGATTACTTTTCGCCGCAGGTGATGCGGACCCGGCGCTTCTTCTTGCCGGAATGGAAGACCCGGGCACGCGGCACCACGCATCTGACTCTCACTGGCGGCGGCTGCGAATGGTGCACCCCGGATTTCGAACTGGATCGCCAGCACCTGCCCTTTCAGTCCTTTGAGTTTGTATCTCGGGGAAAGGGCACGGTCAGCTTTGACGGACAGACCCACGAACTGAGCGCGGGGCATGCGTTTTTCTACGGACCACAGACGCCACACCGCATCCGCACTGATGCAGCGGAGCCCATGGTGAAGTATTTCTTTAACTTCACGGGAGCGCGAGCCACCGGCCTGTTGAAGGAATGGCAATTGCCTCCAGGCACCGTCATTCACGTGCAAGATTCCGCCCGGGTGGTGAACCTGCTGGAAGAAGTCATCGATCACGCCGTACAAGGAGAAGCCTCCAACATCCGCAGCGGCGCCGTCGCGCTGGAACATGCGCTCGCCTTGTGCGCGGACAGTCTTTCCTCCGACGTGACGAAATTTGACCCCGCCTATGCCACCTATCTGCGCTGCCGCAGTCATTTGCTGCGCAATTACCCGGTCCTAAATTCCATCAGCCAAGCTGCCGCGCACTGCCATGTGTCAGCGGCGTATTTCACCCGCTTGTTTCAGAGATTTGACAAAGAGACTCCCCTCGCCTGCCTCACTCGTTTAAAGATGTCGCAAGCCACGGTGAGACTGCGTCAGCATGGAGCGCAGGTGAAAGCGGTGGCCAGTGAACTAGGCTACAAATCCGCCGCGCACTTTTCGCGGGTGTTCAAGGCCTGGGCAGGAAAGCCGCCAGTGGCGGTGGTGCGGGGATGAAACGTCAATAGTGGTCCCCACAGTCCTCTGTGCGACTCAGGATCCGGAGACGCTACATTCCCGCACAGGGAGTGTGCGGACCACCATTGGACGCTGGGTATATAACCCACCTACTTCTTGACGGCAGGCTGCAGCGCCTTAGTGATCGCCTCTGTCAGCTTCGCTGCGCCATCAGCTGAGAAGCCGGTGTGCGTCCACTCCACTTTGCCATCTGGACCAACAATGACGGTATGCGGAATGCCTTCCACGCCATACTTCTCAGCGATCGCAGCATTGGAATCCATGGCAACGGGCAGGTCCCATTTCCGCCGCTCAATAAACTTCTTCACCTGATCCGGCGGCTCACTTTGATTCAGCGCGATGAACGTCACCGGCTTGCCCTTGAAGCTCTTCATCACATCCATCAATCCAGGCATGGAAGCCACGCAGGGCCCGCACCACGTGGCCCAGAAGTCGATGACCACCACCTCGCCGCGTTTTTTCGACAGTTGAAATTCACCCTCGCCCAGCATTTTCAATGAAAAGTCCGGCGCCGCCTTGCCGAGCATTTTCGAAGCCTGTTCCATAGCTTCCGGTAGAACCGGCTCAGGCGCTTCCACCAACTGCCAGCTTGTGTAGCTATCTACCGCCGGGGAAGCCGCTGGTGGAGCCCAGCGCAAGGAAGCAATGCGTGCGAAAGGCACCTCCAACTGGCCGAACAAGGCCGACTTACCCACTGCCTTGCCATCCGTAAAGGCTTCGGCCTGCATGGGCAGCCGGGACTGGTCGTCAAGCATCAGCCAATGGGTGATCGCGGACAAGGCATCCGGAGGTTTGGGAGCATCGGTTTTGTCTTCAGCTTTCGCTTTGGTCTTCGGCTTTGCCAGCCACACAATGGCCCGCACAAGGTCCGTCGGTAAATCGTGTGTTTCGGTACCGGTAGTAAACCGCACCAACTTGTTAGTCGCTGCATCCACTTCGCCCATCACCATATCACCATTAGCAGCCACCAGCGCATGCGGAGGCGGCTGCCCCTGGCGGAAACGCGGGATGGTCAGAGCCTCCTGCTTGGCTTCGGCTGAAACTTGCAGGCCGTTCAATGCTCCAGCAGAGTCCACCACCCGGAAGTCCATTATCTCCACCGCGTTCTGAGAATTGCCCCACATGCTGCCGCAGGAAAAACGCAGGCCCGTTTGATTGAGCTTGCTGGGCGGCACTGGCTCATTAAGCAGTCGTGTTTCATTTACGAAGACTTGCACCTTGGATTCCTTGAAGGCGAACTTCACATCCACGCTGTCACCCTCCAGATTGTGCAGCATCTGATCGCTGCGTACGCCACGGTTGACATCACCAGCAATGACATAGAGCTGGTT
>JAQGPI010000317.1 GCA_028293175.1 Verrucomicrobiaceae bacterium
ACGGGTACTAAACTAATCTCCACACGCGGCAACACTTTGATGACTATCGTGGCCGATACTTGCGGACGCCATGATACCCTAGGGGGAGCTTGTTCCCGCGAGAGCAACGTGATGCGCTATGCCCCTCAAAAAGAGGCCATGCACGCCTGTCGCGACAGCTTTCTTTGTGGTGTGCATGCATGGCATCATGATCTGGGCAAGCGCGACATCACCTGCAATATCAACTTCTTCATGAATGTGCCGGTGACGCCCGACGGTCAGCTTTTCTTTGCTGATGGCGTGTCAGGGCCCGGGCGCTATGTGGAAATGGTGGCCGACATGGATGTCATGTGTCTGATCTCCAACTGCCCGCAGCTCAACAACCCTTGCAACGCCTACAACCCCACGCCGGTGCGCGTGCTCATCTGGGACAAATGAAGCTCCTCATTGCCAATCGCGGTGTCATCGCCTGCCGCATCATTCGCACGGCGAAGAAGATGGGAGTGAAAACGGTGGCCGTCTATTCTGAAGCGGATGCCGGAGCACCACATGTCATGCAGGCGGATGAAGCAGTCTGCCTCGGGCCAGCTCCCGCGCGTGAAAGTTATCTGGCTGTGGACAAAATTATGACAGCGATCCGCGGTACCGGCGCGACTGCGGTGCATCCGGGGTACGGTTTTCTGAGCGAGAACGCGGACTTCGCTCGTGCCTGCGAAGATTCGGGCGTGGCCTTTGTCGGACCTTCTGCAGATCAGATTGTAGGTTTCGGGTTGAAGCATCGGGCGCGCCAGATTGCGGAGGAGTGCGGCGTACCTTTGCTCCCCGGAACCAAGCTGCTGGGAGATGTCGAGCAGGCGGCCATAGCGGCACAAAGCATTGGCTATCCAGTGATGCTCAAGAGCACCGCTGGCGGCGGAGGTATTGGCATGCGCGTGTGCGAAGACGAAGCTGGGCTGCGCGACAGCTATGAGGTTGTGGCACGGCTGGGCAAGAACAACTTCAACGACGGCGGCTTGTTCCTGGAGAAGTTCGTGCGACGTGCGCGACATATTGAAGTGCAGCTTTTTGGCGATGGCCAAGGCAAGATCGCAGCGCTGATGGAGCGCGATTGCTCAGCCCAGCGACGCAATCAAAAGGTAGTGGAGGAGACTCCGGCACCCGATCTTACAGAAGAGATCCGCATGGCCCTGCGCAATGCCGCACGCAAGCTCGGCGAGGCGGTGAAATATCGCTCTGCGGGCACTGTGGAGTTTGTTTATGATGCGGATACAGGTGCGTTCTATTTCCTGGAAGTGAACACGCGCTTGCAGGTCGAACACGGCGTCACAGAGGAGATCTATGGTATTGATCTCGTGGAATGGATGCTGCGCCTGCCGATGGGAGACACGTCGTTCCTTGATGCGCTGCCGGAGCCGAAGGGACATGCGGTTCAGGTCCGGGTGTACGCGGAAGATCCGAACAAGAACTTCCAGCCTTCGTCGGGTTTGCTTACTCAGGCTTCCTTCCCAGGCACTGTTCGTGTGGAAAGCTGGGTGGATGCAGGCACGCAGGTCTCGGCCTATTACGACCCGTTGCTGGCGAAGCTCATTGCGTTTGCACCGAACCGCGAGGCCTGTCTGGACCGCATGGCCGCCGCACTCAATGCATCAAGTGTCGCTGGTATTGAGACAAACATCCGTTTCCTCCGTGCGGTAATCGATCATGAGCCATTCCGCGCTGGCAAGCTGACCACGCGCATGCTGGATAGTTTTACGTTTTCGCCCAATACCGTGGATGTACTGGAACCTGGTGCAGTGACCACCGTTCAGGATGTCGCGGGACGTATTGGTTTCTGGCATGTTGGTGTGCCGCCGTCCGGGGCGATGGATGCTGCCTCGATGCGACTGGCTAACAAGCTGGTGGGCAACAATGAAAATGCTGCCGCACTGGAAATCACCATGGCAGGCCCGGCGTTGCGCTTCAATCGAGAGGCAGTAGTCGCGCTCACTGGCGCGGAGTTCCTTGCGACGTTAGGTGAAGAGCCATTTCCTCTGCATCAGGCCGTGACAGTGCCTGCGGGTGCGGTGCTCAAGGTTGGGCGCATCGGAGCGGCAGGTGTACGCGGCTACATGGCAGTGGCCGGCGGCATTGATGTGCCAGAATACCTGGGCAGCCGTTCAACTTTCACGCTGGGCGGCTTTGGCGGTCACGCCGGAAGGGCTTTGCAGGTGGGCGATGTGCTCCCGCTTGGTGAAGTATTTGATCACGCTGCCAACACTGTGGTGTCGCCACCCACATGGTCGAATGAGTGGGCTATCCGCGTGCTGTATGGTCCCCACGGAGCCCCGGATTTCTTCACTCCCGGAGACATGGAAATGTTCTTCTCGACGGACTGGAAAGTGCATTACAATTCCAATCCTACTGGCATTCGGCTGATCGGACCGAAGCCAACATGGGCACGGAAGGATGGTGGAGAGGCAGGCCTGCATCCGTCGAACATTCATGACAATGCCTATGCCATAGGCGCTGTGGACTTCACTGGCGACATGCCGATTATTCTGGGTCCTGATGGCCCCAGCCTGGGCGGCTTCGTTTGTCCTGCGGTGATTATCAGTGCGGATCTGTGGACCATGGGCCAGTTGCGCCCGGGTGATACGGTGCGCTTTGTTCCGGTGACGGCTGATGAAGCGGAAGCTGCGGCACTAGCCACTGAAGAGAAGTTGGCAGCATTTGCATATCCTCAGACCTTCAGCAGGCCTGTGGAGCCTGTGCTACCAGCAGAGTCTCCCATTGTATCCAGTGGTACCGAAGTGTGCTATCGCCAGCAAGGCGACCGTTACCTTTTGGTGGAATACGGTCCGCTGGTTCTGGACTTGGATTTGCGATTCCGTATCCATGCTCTCATGCTGCGTCTTGAGGAGCGGAGTCTGGCCGGTATTGTTGATCTCACGCCTGGCATTCGTTCTTTGCAGATCCATTTTGATCCACGCTCCCTGCCAAGGAAGAAGCTACTGGCCGAACTCCAATCCCTTGAGGGTGAGATGGGCTCTCTAGACGAACTAGAAGTGCCTTCGCGCATCGTGCATCTGCCCTTGTCTTGGGATGATCCGGCTACGCGGCTGGCGATTGAAAAGTACATGCAGTCGGTGCGGCCCGATGCGCCATGGTGCCCCAGCAACATCGAGTTCATCCGGCGCATCAACGGCCTTGATTCTATCGAGGATGTAAAGCGCATTGTCTTCGATGCCAGCTATCTAGTGATGGGACTGGGCGACGTGTACTTGGGTGCTCCGGTGGCCACGCCGTTGGACCCACGACATCGTTTGGTAACCACCAAATACAATCCCGCCCGTACATGGACGCCCGAGAATGCTGTGGGCATCGGGGGTGCCTACATGTGCATTTATGGCATGGAGGGACCCGGTGGTTATCAGTTTGTGGGTCGCACAGTCCAGGTGTGGAACACCTGGCGGCAAACCCAGGACTTCACGCAGGGCAAGCCCTGGCTTCTGCGCTTCTTTGACCAAATTCGCTTCTATCCCGTCAGCGCCGAGGAACTCCTGGAAATGCGTACTTCGTTCCTTCGCGGCGGTTTCGAGTTGAAGACAGAGGAGACAACTTTCCGTCTGCGTGACTACCATGCCTTCCTGGCTGCGAACGCCAATAGCATCGATTCGTTTCGACAGACACAACGGCAGGCCTTCCAAGAAGAGCGGGAACGCTGGCAGGCAGCAGGGTCGGATTACTCCACGCCCTCGTCCGACTTCACGGAGGTGGAAACGAACGCTGAAGATGAGATTCCCGATGGCGCTGAAGTCGTCCGAGCGCCGCTCTCTGGCAATCTCTGGAAGGTGCTGGTAAAGTCTGGCGATAAGGTAGCAGCGGGCCAGCCAGTGGCCATCATCGAAGCGATGAAAATGGAAACGACGCTCGGAAGTCCGTGTGCGGGAGTGGTGCAGAACGTGCTTGCCGTTGAGGGGCGCCCTGTGACCGCAGGCAAGGCTATTGCGGTCATCGCAGCCAACGGCTGATTTTCCTCCTCATGCAATCTCCTACATTCCAGCAAGCTCGCACCCAGATCGCCGCTGATGCGGACAACCCTGCCTGGATTTACGTCGCCAACGAGGCGGGTAAGAGCGGCCCAGGACCTCTGCAGGGCGTGCTATTTGGCGTAAAGGACAACATTGATGTGGCTGGAATGCCGACCACTGCGGCATGTCCTAGTTATGCGTATCAGCCCGATGTTTCAGCATACGCCGTGCAACGACTGGTGAATGCGGGGGCGGTAGTGATGGGCAAGACGAATCTTGACCAGTTCGCCACCGGTCTGGTTGGCACGCGCTCTCCGTATGGAGTCTGCCATAACGTATTTGCGCCTGAATATCTATCTGGCGGGTCCAGCTCAGGATCGGCGGTAGCAGTAGCGAGAGGGCACGTCGCCATTGCTCTGGGGACGGACACGGCTGGGTCGGGCCGTGTACCTGCGGCGTTGAATGGCTTGGTGGGCTACAAACCTACCAAGGGCCTTATCAGCACTAGAGGTGTAGTGCCTGCGTGCCGATCGCTTGATTGCGTTTCTGTCTTCACCCGCACGGTTTATGAGGCCTTCGAAGTGGCAA
>JAQGPI010000319.1 GCA_028293175.1 Verrucomicrobiaceae bacterium
GAAATCCTCAAGAAGGGCCAGGAAGTGGAAGCCACCGTGCTCGGCATCGACAAGGCCAACCAGCGCATCAGCCTTGGCATGAAGCAGCTTGAGACCGATCCATGGTCCAAGATCGACGACCGCTTCAAGGTCGGCGACCTGGTCAAGGGCAAGGTCGCGAAGATCGCCAGCTTTGGCGCCTTCGTCGAACTGGAAGACGACATCGACGGCCTCGTCCACATCTCGCAGCTCAGCGAAGATCATGTGGCCCGCGTCAAGGATGTCATCAACGTTGGCGACGAAGTCGAAGCCCGCGTCATCAAGGTCGACAAGGTCGAGCGTCGCATTGGTCTGTCCGTCAAGGCAGTCAACTACAACGACGATCAGGTGAAGCGCGAAAGCCAGGCATTCGAGTCCCTCCGTCCAACGACGGACCTCGTGGGTCTGGAACAAGCCTTCAAGTTCGCCACCGAAGAATGGCGCCCTGGCCAGCAGTAATCCTGTAGCTGCCTTCGCAAGAAGGTGGCCTCACTGCTCCTAATAACTTACTTCACGGAGAGGCCTCGAAAGGGGCCTCTCTTTTTTGTGGGGTGATGTGGAAGCTTACAAGCGTTACACTCTGCAGACCTCCTTGCCATCCAAAGAACCAAAACGCATCTTCCCCTCAATGCAGGACCTTCAACCCAAGGCACCAAAGAACCTCAATCCGCTAGCCCGTGAATTGCTGGAGAGCCTGGCGGGACATGCTGAGGCGGCAGAGATTGTACTGGGCGGTGGCGTGGCCTTGAGCCACTACCTGGAGTACCGGGATACCGTAGATGTGGATGCTTGGTGGCGAACGGAACCTGCCGACGCCGTGTTCGCGCTGGCTGAACGCTGCATGAAGGAACTTGCCACCAAGCATGGCCTCACCTACCGCCGTAGAACCTGGAGCGAAACGGAGAGTCTGGAACTCTTGCGGGGCACCCAGAAAACGTTTTCCTTCCAGATCAGCAAGCGCACGCTTTACCTTGATAACGCTATTCCTACCGAATGGCAGCCGCTTTGGATTGAAACGTTGCGTGATAATGTGGGGTCCAAGATGACGGCCTTGGTTCAGCGGGGTGCCCCGCGTGATTTTCTCGATATTTATGAACTGGTGAACCGCTCCCTCATCTCATGCGATGATTGCTGGGATCTATGGGTGCTGAAGAATCCTAGTGTTTCGTTGGACGAAGCCAAGCGCAAGGTCTTCGCAAGGCTGGAAATGATTGAGACAACCCGGCCCTTGAGTACCATCCAGCCGATAGCCGCGAGAGAAAAGGCGGCGCTTGTCCGATCCTGGTACCGGGCTATCTTTACCCAGCCTCCGGCAGCATGAATATTGATCACTCTGTCTATCCCGATCTTGCTGAGCCTCCCATGGAACTTGTCTCCATGGAGGACAAGATGGATTACCTTCAGCGCATCTGCGGAGCGTTCGATTTTGGCATTTTCCCAGAGGAGTCGGACTGGGAGACTTTTGCCGGATGGAAGGATGTTTTTGACCGCTTCCCCATCGCCGATTCGCCCGGTTATCACACCTTCCGGCACTGGTATCGCTGGGAGCCCGTGCCGCATGAAAAACGTATTGGCATTCCCGCGTGGAAAATCTCGGACATCAACCAAGGCCGGATCGATCTCTGTGAGGAAATGGTGTGAGCCGCCGATTCGTCACAAATCCTACCCGAATCTCTACAGAAGAAATGCTTGAAGTTTCAGGGCCGAAAGGCTCCAATTCAGGCTCTTATGGCCGAAGCATTTCCTGACATCCCCAAGATCGCCTACGAGGGTCCGAAATCGAAGAACCCTCTCTCCTTCAAGCACTACAACGCCGACGAAGTGGTGGCGGGCAAGAAGATGCGCGACCATCTGCGCTTCGGCGTGGCCTACTGGCATACCATGCGCAACACGTTGGCCGATCCCTTCGGCGGTGGCACTGCGGTGCGCCCCTGGGACGACGGCACGGACTCGATTGAGAACGCGCAGAACCGCGCCCGTTTCTGCTTCGAATTCATGGAGAAGCTGGGCGTGGACTACTACTGCTTCCATGACCGCGATGTGGCCCCTGAGCGCGCCACACTGGCCGAAAGCAACAAAGCCCTGGATGCCGTGGCCGATGTGCTGGAGGCCGAGCAGCAGCGCACGGGCAAGAAGCTCCTTTGGGGTACCGCCTGCCTGTTTGCCCATGCCCGCTACTGCCAGGGCGCGGCCACCAGCCCCAACGCCGGCGTCTTTGCCTATGCCGGTGCGCAGGTGAAGAAGGCCATCGAAGTGACCCATCGCCTGGGAGGCGAGGGCTACACCTTCTGGGGCGGCCGCGAAGGCTACGCCACCCTTTGGAACACGAATATGAAGCGTGAGATGGATCACCTCGCCAAGTTCCTGCACATGGCGGTGGATCACAAGAAGGCCATCGGCTTCAAGGGCCCCTTTTACATCGAGCCCAAGCCACGGGAGCCCTCCACCCACCAGTACGACAGCGATGCCGCCGCGTGCCTGAACTTCCTGCGCCAGTACGGCCTTACCGAGCACTTCAAGCTGAACCTGGAAACCAACCATGCCACGCTCGCCGGCCACTCCATGCGCCATGAGATGGAAGTCGCCATCGCCGCCGGTGCTCTCGGCTCCATCGATGCTAACACCGGTGATGAGCTCATCGGCTGGGATACCGACCAGTTCCCCACCAACATCTACCTCACCACCCAGATCATGCTCAGCCTCCTGGAGTCCGGCGGCTTCACCACGGGCGGCCTGAACTTCGATGCGAAGGTGCGCCGCGAGTCCTTCGAGCCTGTCGATCTCTTCCACGCCCACATCGGCGGCATGGATGCCTTCGCCCGCGGCCTCAAGATCGCCTCCGCCATCATTGAGGATGGCCGTCTCGCCGGGTTCATCAAGCAGCGCTACAGCACCTTCGACAGCGGCATCGGCGCGCAGATCGAGAAGGGCGAGATCGGCTTTGCCGAACTGGAAGCCTACACGCTCAAAAACGGCGAACCCCTGCTCGCCAGCGGCCGCCAGGAGTTCATGGAGAACCTCATCAACGAGTTCATCTGAGTTTAAAGTAGCCCTCTGATCCCCCTGAAGCCGCCCGGTGCCGAAAGTGCCGGGCGGCTTTTTGTTAGCATTGCCTCCCACTCTATCCAAGGCGGCGTATTGCATGGGGAATGACCGAAGACCTCCCCTTACCGATGGATGGCGCCAATCCCGAGGCCCGCACCAATTTCCTTGCCTATCCCACCTCGCGGCTGGGGGCGAAGATCGTGCCGCAGGATCTCACCTCGTTCAAATCGCGCGGCATTGGCAAGGTGGAACGCGAGCTGCAGCAGGAGCTGATCGAGCTACGCGAGCGTTACCTTTCGGTGATCGACAGCTTCAACTGGAACAAGCTGGTGTATGAGGCGCACTACCGTTTTGAACCGGTGATCGGCGAGCACTACCACCTCTACGATGTGGATGGCGTGCATAACCTGAGCATGATCGCGCCGGAGGAATGGCACCAGCGCTGGGTGGGTACCTTCCGGCTGAATTCCGATGCGCGCTGGGAAGTGGTGAAGACCGCGCCGGACTTCGACCTGCGGGCGTGGACAGGGGCCGAAGAGTAAGGGGGCTAGTGGATGATCACCTTCATGTCCTTCTGCACCAGAGTGTAAAAGGCGGCGGCGTCCCAGTTCGCAAGGCGGATGCAACCGTGGCTGCCGGCACGGCCAATGGTCTCTGGATTCGGTGTGCCGTGAATGCCCACGCCGGGGCGGTTCAGGCCAGTCCACAGGATGCCCACGGGATTGTTGGTGCCCGGCGGCAGGTTGTGAAAGGTTTCGGTGCGTTCGCCGCGCTCCAGCACGCCTTCATCATAGCGATACCACGGCCAGGGCACGGCCCCCATCACCTTCCATTCGCCCACCGGTGCGGGATGATCGGAGGAGCCGGGCGTGATGGGAAAGGCGGCCA
>JAQGPI010000231.1 GCA_028293175.1 Verrucomicrobiaceae bacterium
GGTGCCGTCGCAGCCACGCGCTGAGCAGTGTTCACGCCCAAAGTAGATGATTTGAAGGTGCAGCACATTCCACGCTTCCTGAGGGAAGAGTCTCTTGAGGTCACGCTCCGTTTGCACTACCGACTTGCCTTCGGTGAGCTTCCACCGCTGAGCTAGGCGGTGAATATGAGTGTCCACCGGAAACGAGGGTACCTCAAAAATCTGCGCCATCACCACCTGCGCCGTCTTGTGGCCCACTCCCGGCAGCGCCTCCAGTTCTTCCAGCGTGTTCGGCACTTGGCCGCCGTGGTTTTCAGTCAGCAGGCGCGAGAGTTCTTTGATCGCTTTGGCCTTTTGCGGGCCTAATCCACAGGGCCGCACCACCTGCAAAATCTTTTCCAGCGGCACCTCGGCCATGGCCTCAGGCGTGCTCGCGAGCTTCCAGAGCGAAGGCGTCACTAGGTTTACCCGCACGTCCGTGCACTGGGCAGATAGCAGCACAGCGACCAGCAGGGTGTAAGCATTCGTGTGATCCAGCGGAATGGGCGGCGCTGGGTACATCTCCGCCAGCCTGCGCTGAATGAAAGCGGCGCGCTCAGTCTTCGTCACGGGCGTTCAATCTCCGGCTGCGCAATCCCATTAACCCGCCGAAGCACTCTTCCAGGAGCGCTGGATGCGTTCGACCATGCGCTGGATGTAATTGTTGTTCGTCCGCGGCTTCATGATTGCGAGGCTGCGCCTGAACGAGCCCCATTTCACCACTTTGATGTTTACGTTCCGAGCACCCCAGCGCGCCATTTCCCTCTTGTCAGGCTTGTAGAGATCGATCGTGTTGGTGCCGACCAAAGCAGACCCGTAATCGTCCACTTCATAGGTGTAGGGCTCGCCATCGATCTGGAATCGCGTGCCCACGGGGTATACCGACCAGTCGGCCGCGGCGCTGCGGAGCTTGCCATACTTGAGCGGCGTACCCACAGCCGTGCTGCGGCCATGTACGAGATGATCCTTTTCCGTTTCGGTATAGGCCGTGGTTTTGACCGATGAAATACGCGAAGCGTGCGGGTTCGGCCCGTCGGTCGTAGAACACGAAACGCAACCGAGCATGACCAAGGCAGCCAGGAAAGCTGGGAAGAATTTCATGATTGATTAAAGGAAGTTAAAAATCAAGCGACGCTAGGAAGCTATGATTTTGAACCAAACGTCGCTACAAATCAACACTCTAATCCTTCAACCGTGCTCTTCCCTTTACTTCCGGAACATGAAGTACACTGCGCCGCACAGGCACAGACCGGCCCAAATGAAATCCAGCTTGAATGGCTGTCGCATGTAAAAAACGGCGAAGGGTACAAAAACGGAGAGAGTAATCACCTCCTGGATGATCTTCAATTGCGGCAGGCTCAGCGTTTCGCTTCCGATGCGGTTGGCTGGCACCTGAAGGATGTACTCAAAAAAAGCGATACCCCAGCTAATCAACGTAGCGATGAACCACGGTTTTGCCTTCAGATCCCGGAGGTGAGCGTACCACGCAAACGTCATAAAAACATTGGAGCCGCACAGCAGCGCAACGGCTTTGATCAGAGGCCAGTTCATTTAGAATGCATGCGCTTCCGATGGTTGGAAGTCAACCCAGGGCCGCATCGGCAAGGCTCTTCGTCATTCGTACTGCTGGCAAAGTAAGGCCTCCGGACATCGCAATCTCGAAACGCTCGTCTACAGCATAGCCAAAGGAGGCGTACAGAGGCTCACCCGCCAGGGTGGCGACAATGTCCACTTTGCGGAAGCCAGCGGCGATGATCCCGTCCTCACACGATCTCATAATGCATCGACCAATGCCTCGACGTGCCCATTCCGGATGGACAAAGAAAGCCCGCACTCGCGCCGCGTCTTCTGCGGGGTCGAGTTCAGGGTCTGGCTCCGTGCGGTGATTATCACCCCCGTATAAAGACCGGCGCCTGCTCCAGCCGCCGCAACCGACGATTTGCCCTCCGACCTCCACCACAAAATAAGTGCCATCGCGAATGAGCTGGCGATCCACGGCGAAGACCGGTCCCAAGGCGGCTTCCATCTGGGCTGGAGAATACCAGGGCGCCTGCAAGGCACGGACTGAAAGGGGAATCAGCGCCTCAAGAGCCGCAACATCTTCCTGGCGCGCCAGTCGTGGTTTCCAGTCAGTCATCCCGCTGCTGTGCTTCGTAGGCATTCCATGTCAGCACCGCATAGAAAATCGGGGCATGATCATTGAAGGCCTCGGGGGCCAGACTTGAAAAACCGCCCTGGCGCAAGGATGCCCAGACGTCCACCGCGTTTCCGGGCAGGCCCTTTAACCAATCGCTTAGCAAGCCGATGCTGTGGGGCTCGGTGCCCGGAAGGCCATCGCAATCAAAATAAGCACCCGGCTTCACATGCTGATAACCTAGCATCCCGGAGGGTGCCCAGCAGATCACGTCGGCATGATGGCGGAAGCGCCAGCCCCTGAGCACAAATTTCAAGGCAAATTCGCTGTCTCCCACCTGTGGCGAGCCAAAGAGATGGATGCCCTGAACATCGTCCAGACACTCCGCCGCCAAGGTTGCCAAAGCCGCACCGAGACTGTGACCGGTGAGCCAGAGATGGAGCTGCGGATTCTCAGCTCGCAGCAGAGCGACGAGGTTCTGAATGTTTGGCAGCAGCTCATTGAATGAATCGGCAAAGCCTCGATGAACCATACCACCGGAGCGTCCGGCCCACGGCACTTGCCGCACCTTGGCATCGGTGCTCACATCCCGGAGGACCTTTCTCACCTGCTTGCGAAATGTCTCCGCATCTTTGAGGTGATCAGCCTTCACCACGCGCGTGCCGCGGAAGGCGAGGATGATCTTTTTCTCGTCCACAAGGACGTAACAACATCCACCGAAGTGAGTGCCGGACACAGTGCCAGCGATGCGCAGTCCTCCAAGCCGGTAGATCTGAGCAGCCATGGCCTCATGGGCATAGGCTGCCAGCCCGCATTCCGCCAACCACCACGCGTTCACCAGCGACGGCTCCGCCGCATCGGCCTGGAACGGGTGCTCTGCGGCATTCTCGAAGTAAGCGTACTGCTCTGGCGAAACCGGAGGCAGCAGCAGCGAACTATCGAGAATGGGACGGGGCTTGGGCATTGGGAGTACCTTGGCCGCGGTATTAGGCCAAGATGGCAACGGACGGCTGTTGGTGTTGCTGGTTGACCTGCAAAGGCCGCGTCTTCTGAGCCGCCTTCCAAGGGTGGTCCATGATGCAGACATGCTTGGCGATAGCCTCTTTGGACATGTCGCGCGCTACGCTCTTAAAGCTGTCAGGGCTCTGGCTCATCGCTGGGAAGGATACCCAGGTTCTGGAGATCCAACAAATCCTTCGTGTGGTCCGATAGCAATTCATGCGATGTCCCAGCTGTTGAGGGGCGGCACTGTCATTGAGGATTAGCGGCCTTCTCGCAGCGGAAGGTCAACGCAACCCGCCGATTCTTAAAGGAGTGGTACCTGGCGCTACAGACGATGGTGGAATATGACCTATCTTTATTTCTTGCCGGACACTTAAACTTTAATCTAGTTTATTAACTATGGATGCTTTTTCGGACAGCGTACGCACATGGCGAATTTCGTTGCTTATTGGCCTTTTGATCATGGGCGTGCAACCGCAACTAGCGGCAGGCGTGTCACTTGAGCCGCTGTTGGAGATCAGTACCAAGGGCACCTGCGAAAAAGACTTCATCAAGGAAGAGTACAACTGGTTCCGCGATCGCCTGCTGCTGCCGCAGTCCAAGACCTGGGGCTCCAAAATGTGGGCTGCGGATGCCAGGAAGTTCGGCGAGGCGGCGCTGTTGGCGACCGCTACGGAGGTAACCAAAGGACGCACCATCACCGACATGTCCGCTGCGGCGGACACGCTCATGGCCGCTGGCTGCGACGATCCATTGATTTGTTACCTGGCTTACAAAGCCCATGAGAACTGGCGAGCAGGCTCGACAGCGCTTGAACGGGCTGCGGGGCTGCTCGCGGACACAGGAATGAAGGGAGCAATCGCTGCTTTGATCGCAGGTGCGGAGCTCCAGATTGAATCCACATGGAGTTATGCTTCTCCGAAGTACGCGGCACTGATGGTGGCGGGATTGAAGCGATCGCTGACCGATGGAAGCTATGCTCCGGGCGACCTCAATACGCTTATGCGTCATCACCTCCGTTGCCTTGCGGATATGAAAGGGGAGGACAAGGCATTGATCCTTGAGCTGAAAGACATCTATGCAAAATCCAGCCTGCCTGAGTGGGCGCGGCTCACGCTCGAAGGTGAGGCGGACGTGCTCGCAGCATGGCGGGACAGGGGCAGCAGCACGGCGGATAAAGTGACGGTACCAGGGTGGAAGGGCTTCGCTGAGTATTTGGGGCTAGCCCATGAAGCACTGGAAAAGGCCTGGAATCTGAATCCCGGCAGCCCCCATGCCGCCGCTCGCATGATCACGGTGGGCATGGGAGAGAGCGCTCCCCACGCCGAACTGTTCAAGTGGTTTGACCGTGCCACCACCGCCGAGTTTGACTGCCCCATGGCATACTCCGCCCTGCGCTCTGCGCTCATGCCCAGGTGGGGAGGTTCCTATGAAGAGATGATCGGCCTTGGGCTTGCGAGTGCCCGTACCCAGCGTTTTAACTCTGATGTGCCGGCGGTGCTGTGGACTGTCTGTGAGTTTGTGGCGCGAGAGACCAGCAATCCAAAGCAGCTCTATGCCATCAAAGAAGTTCGCGATGCGCTCA
>JAQGPI010000343.1 GCA_028293175.1 Verrucomicrobiaceae bacterium
GGTGAAAATTTGGAAATACGAGTCCGGATGCTGCGCCAGAAAATCCAGCAATCCAGGGTGCATGAACGGTTCGCCGCCCAGGATGCCGAAGAACGAATTGCCATGCTCGCGGGCGTTGTTCACCGTGCGGTTCAGCGTATCCAGGTCAATCGCGTTGCGCGGTGCCTCCACATCCACCCAGCAGCCCTGGCAGCGTAGATTGCAAGAGTTCAGGATGCTGATGTAAAGGAAGGGCGGGAAATAGATTCCCTTCTTCATGCGCTGCTCAAACAACAGTACCGAGCGCGCACCCTTAAAGCCAAAATTCCACGCGATCTTGGCGAGGCACTGTGGATCAACGGTGCTGAGGATGCGGGAGCCAAGGGAAAAGATCATGAAGAAAAGGGATGCGCGGCAGGATACCGCAGGAATACGAGAATGACAGTGGCTTGGGAACGGAAATCGCGATGGCAGCGCCTTAACCCACCTTCACCCAGCGCCGCGCTTTGAATTCATAGCGCGGCAAAGCTTCAGCCAGACGCACGGGAATGCGCATGGAGAAGGTGTCGCGCAAGCGAGCTTCGAGCTGTTTCACCACTTCAGAACCCGTACCGGGCAGCAGTTCCACCAGCACCATAATTTCATCCATCGCCTCCAATTTCCGCTGCTCCACCTGAAACTCCGCCACCTGTGCAAACTGCCGGACCACGGCCTCCACGGCACTGGGATAAACGTTCACCCCGCGGACCACCACCATTTCGTCCAAACGACTGAGTACTCCGCCTTCCAAGCACAGCCGCCCCTCGATCCGACGCTTCTTCACCCAATCACCGGTGCGATAACGGATGAGCGGGCAGGCAGTGCGATCCAGCGTGGTCAGCACCAGCTCACCGCAGGCTTCCTCCTCTACTTCCAAGCCTGTTTGGGGATCGATGATCTCCGCAAGGTAAGCTTCTTCAATCACTTGCAGGCAACCCGCCAGCTCCACGGATTCGAAGCTCACCGGCCCGACCTCCGTCATGCCGTGATGATCGAACACGCGCGCATTCCACAGCTTCTCGATGCGCTCGCGCACGCCCGGCACATTGCCGCCCGGCTCGCCGGCTACGATCACCTTGCGCACGGAAAGCTGGTCAAGCGATATGCCCGACTGAGCACCAATGCACTCGCCGAGGCGCAACGCATAGGTTGGGGTACAACACAACACGGTGGCTTGATAGCGCGCCATTGCCTCCAATCGTGCCTGACTGGACAAGCCACCTCCGGGGATCGTCAGGTAATCCGTTGCCGCCGCTTCAAACGCCGTCCAAAAACCGAGGAAGGGACCAAACGAAAAGGCAAAGAACACGCGGTCCGCACCCTTCTTCAATCCCGCGCCACGGTACACCCAGCGCCAGCAGTTGAGCATGGCCTCCCAGCTCTGTGGGGTATCCACCCAGGCCATGGGTTGGCCGGTGCTGGTGCCGCTGGTCTGGCAGAAGCGGGAGTAATTCTGCAGCGGCTCCGTCAATGCCGAACCAAACGGCGGATTCGCCAGCTTGTCAGCCAGCACTTCCTCTTTCGTGGTGAAAGGCAGGTCGAGGAAATCCGCGTTGCCAGCACATCTGCTGTTAAAGTTCGCTCCCGCCGAAACCTTCTCCCGCAAAGCCTTGAGCTTGGCTTGTTGAAGTTCAAGGAAAGGGCTTGGAGACAAAGTGTTCATGCGTGCCACGGGCTCACCTGATACACTTCACCACAAACAAGGAAAGAAACCAAAGGGTAAAAACTCCCAGCCCGATGGTGACGAACTGGTGCGAGCGCGCCTGGGTACGCTCGTCATATACTGGAATCATCCGGTCCTCCCAGGGCAAGGCGCGGGGCACCACCTGTCGGGAAATCCATGAGCCGACCGGGCCGAGCAAAGCCGCCAGCGAAGCCATCACCAATGGCAGGGATTCGGAAGCCTGGGGCACTGGCGGGGGCGGCAGCGTGCGCCGCCGCAGCAATCGCTTCGCCGGGTCCAGCACGAGATCGGGCCAACCGGTGGAGCCGAGCAGGCGCTTCAGTTGATCATTGTCCAGAGAGTTGATGTAACTTTCGATCGTCTGCGGCGGCGTGGCGGGATCGACGATGCCCGCAATCAGCGACTGCGCGCGATCAACCTCTTCCTTGTCCACAAACAAGGAGATGTCCGGCGCATTGTCCACAAAGGCACGCAGCTTGCCGATCCACGAGGTGGCTTCCGTGGGCAGGAAAGCAATGCCCGCCGCCTCGAGCCTGTGCTGCATTTCCTCCGCCTTGGCATGCGGCACGCCAGTGGCCACCGGGCTCCAATGCACACTCATGTCTTTGGGAGGAAAGAACGTGTGGGGAACTGCTGGGCAGCTTACTTGACCGGTGCTGCCACAGCCGGTGTCCCTGGTACGGGAGCAGGAGCGTGGGCAACAGGAGCAGGCGCTGTTTTCACGGCCAGAACCACACCGCTGACGGCGAGAACCATGCCGAGGTAGAACAGTGGCGAGATACTCTTGATGCCGTCTGCAGGGGGCGACTTCAAGATCGTGACGAGAGCATTGACCAGCGGAGCGCCGCCGAAGACGATTGGCATCACTGCCACCGCTGCCGCTGCACCGTAGCCACCGCCGCCCAGCGCCAGGGGTGTGCCTGCGGCACCTAGCGCGAGCACCAGGGTGAACGCACCGGCCGCGCCAGCAAGGCCTGCCACAAGACTCCACGAGATGCCGGTCATGCCGAAGGCCATGTTCGATCCGCGGCCCTTGAGCACTGCATAGGCAGCAATTCCGATGACGCCGTAGGCCACGCAGACCATGAGGAAGGCTTTCAGCCCCGCATTGCCTGTCTCAGGCCCCATGGGCATGAAGCTGCGCCCCAAGTGTAGCAGCACCCCGTAGATGCCCCAAAAAAATACCGTCATCAGAGCGTATTGCAGCCAAGTCATACCAGATCGTTTTCCCTTCTCGTTCACGTTGTTTTGTTGTGTTGGCGTCCCAGTTGTGCGCATGGTGTCGCGCAATCAACGTCTGCCAAGCGCTTTCCACGGCACACTGAGGCGCTGACCA
>JAQGPI010000385.1 GCA_028293175.1 Verrucomicrobiaceae bacterium
CAGGGCATTGTCTTCCTCGGCCGTCTTTCCCCTCCAGCGCGTACCGGCGATGGGTCGAATATCGATGCGGCCATCAATGCATTTCACATGCACTTCCGGTGAACTGCCCACCAATGAGAAGCCCTGCGGGAACTGCATGCAGAACATGTAGGGCGAGGGATTCACATGCCGAAGCGCGCGATAGAGATCCATCGGCGAGCCGGAGTAGTCGGCATCGAACCGCTGCGAGGGCACAAATTGGAAGATGTCGCCCGCCTTGATGAACTCCTTGCCCTGGCGCACCATGTCTTCGTACTCGGCTTGGGTGGTGTTGCCACGCAGGGGCGGCGATTCGGTGCCATCGGGCGGGAAGGCCTGGAGAGGCTTCACCGCCAGCGGCTGCGAAAGCTTGTCCATCACGCCCTGAATCTGCGCCGTCGCCCAAGCATAGGCGGCCTCGTTGTCGGCGTGTTCATCCATGAACACATTCGCCACCACACTCATCTTGCGATGCTTGTGATCGAAGATAAGGACGGTGTCAGTGATGAAGTACACCATGTCCGGCAGGCCCAGCGCATCCGGCGGCGGAGCGGACAGCGTCGGCTCAAAGTAACGCACCATGTCGTAGGCAAGGTAACCTACCGCACCACCGCTGAACACGCCGGGCTTGGTGCCCTCCGGCAGACGACATTTGGCCATCAAAGCCTCCAGCTCCGCCAATGGATCGGACTCTGCGGTGTACCGGCGCGTCGCACCACGCTCCTCGATAGTGATGTCCTTGCCTCTTGCGGTGAAGATCAAGCGCGGCGAACTGCCCAGCAGCGAGTAGCGGCCCGAGGCGCTGGTGATTTCCGCCGATTCCAGGAGGAACCCGCAGCGCCCATCGTGAATCTTTTGGAAGGCCGAGAGCGGCGTCTCATAGTCCGCCGCCAATTCCGCCGTGACGGGCACCAGGTTGCCCTTGGTCGCCAGTTCGGCAAAGGCTTCAAAAGACGGCTGTAGGAAACGGGAAAGCATGAAGGAGGCAAAAGTGCATCGGTTTGCGCCTCGGGCAACGTTTGATCGCGCGCCGTGTTTCCTTTTCCAAAAGAGAGCGCCCTTTGCTGAATAGCTTCACTTCGCCTATCTGTAGGATTGCGATTCACTAGCAAAAGGTGCCACAATACTCTCATAGCCTTTATCTGAACGCCCTACGCCAAGGCCCTGTCTCATCAACCCAATGGATATTCTCTTCATCGTCATCAATTTTACTATGCTGGCGCTGATCATTTTCAGTGCCTATAGCTTGGCGAGACGGGTTAACGATGCCGTGAAACCCTATGGCAAGCCCTGGGCCGATCTGGCCAGCGTTGCTACCTTTGCGCTCAGCTTTTTGCTGTTCTCATTTTTCACAATTCTGGTATTCGGCGCGACCTTTGGTAGATGACCTCTGCCCGTTTACGGCGGAAAATTAGCCATTCCGCACACAGCAGATTCGGGACAAATCCCAGCCATGCGTCCATCATGTAGATGGTTTCCGGCGGGATGCTGGTGGTGTTGGTCAGAATGATCTTCCACGTCCGCAACGTAAGCGCGGAGAGCGTCAAGGCGTAGCTCCTGGTCATGTAATCCCGATGGCTCTGGATGTTGCCTCTCTTGATTTCGAGCACGGCTTTGAGAGTGAACCAGAACCACAAGCTGTCCAAGATGAGGAAGGCGATCTTGGAGGGTAGATGCCCGTTCGCATACACGGCCATCACAAGACCGGCAGGGAAGTTGACCGCCAGAATGTCCCAGGCGTAAATCCTGCCCACGAGCTTGTGAAGCCGCCGGTGCTTCTTCAAGATCTCCGTGGAGAACTGGGTGAATCCCGCCAGCAGGGTTAGTATGCTGGAGAAAACATGGATGTAGAATGCCCCCTTCCACACCTTCAAGTGCAGGTAATCCTGCTTTTGCTCCAGGAACCCTACATGATCATCCAGCGCTGAATACTGCACGATCAGCTTGAGCATCAGGAAGGTGCCGACGTTCAGCAACAGGAACCCCACGAAGGTCTGGAAGATACCGATGAGCTTGGTGGTCATGCGGTTGCCTCAGCCTCGGCTTGCTGGCCCCTCAGAGCTTCTCCGGCGTCTGCAACAACTGCCCTACCCTTGCAAGCAGCCTACCAGCGCCACCGCCATCGAGAATACGGTGGTCGAAGCTCAGCGTCAGTTCGGCCATGGTCACGGGGATGAACTGGTTCACTTCCTCACTCCACACCGGGCTCTTGGTACCGGCACCGAGGCCGAGCACGAGGTTCTGTTCGGGCAAAGGAATGGGTGTGGCCCAGACGATGCCGAAGGTGCCGAAATTGGTCACAGTGGCGATGCCAGGGCGGCTGGAGTCCTTTGGCAGACGGCGGTTGCGCGCCTGATCCACCAGCTTGTTGTAGCGATCTACGATGGTCGCCAGCGGGGTCTTATCCACCTCGCGCAATGTGGGCACCAGCACGCCGTCGTCGACTTCCACGGCGAAGCCGATGTCGATGGCCAAGGGATGCACAATGCGGGTTCCCACAAGGCGGCCCGCCATGTGGGTATTCTCGGAAAGGGCGATTGCCAGGGCGCGAATCGCATATAGCGCGGGACCCGGTTTTGGATTAGCCTTCTTGCGATGCGCGAGCATTGGATCGAGCACCACTGAGGCACCCACGGTGGCCAGCGGGCGCGTGCAACTGCGGCGCATGGCATCGGCCACGGCCATGCGCATGGGCGAGGCGGGCGTCATGCGATGCTGCTCGAGACTGCGCAGGAATTGCTCGAAATCTTCGACCGTCACCCGGCCACCCGCACCCGTGCCTGCCACACCGGCAAGGTCGGCAGCGTTCAGGCCCAGTTCGGCCATGCGAGCGCGCATACGGGGCGAGATGTAGCTGGCACCAGCGGCACCAGCGGGCACCGGCAGGCCGCCCACCACGGGCTCCACGGTAGGCTGCTTTTGATAAATGGTATCCGCATCACTGACCGCGAAATGCACGCCGGCGGTGGATTCTTGTTCTCCCCGGACCGCCCGTGGTTGTCTCTCCTCCTGCGTAGCCGTGGGCTTGGATTCGGCAAAGCCGAGGGCATCGAAGTCTTCCTTCGATACTTCAAAGCTCGCTAGATTGGCACCCACCGCATAGCTGGTGCCAACCTGCGCGTGGATCTGCCCCATGGTGCCTGCTGCCGGGGCGATGATGCCCATGGTCGCCTTGTTCGTTTCCACCTCGAAGATGTCCTGCTCTGCGGTGACTTTGTCACCGGGCTGGACAAGCACGCGCACCACGGTGGCTTCGGCGATGGACTCGCCGAGCTGTGGCATCAAGATGGGGATCGTGGGCATGATCTAGAAGGAAAGGGACGGGAAATGAAACGGCAGAACCATCAGTAGCGCAACAGCCGCCGGAGCGAATCGGTGATGGTTGCAACGGTGGGGCGATGGGCCTTCCAGAGATTGGTGTGATAAGGGATTGGCGTGTCCTTGGAATTCAAGCGCATAGGCGGCGCATCAAGAAGATGGAAGCCTTCGGCGGTTACACGCGCAATGACTTCGGCGGTCACTCCACCCCAGGGGAAGGCCTCGCCAACACACAGCAAGCGGCCGGTGCGGGCGACGCTCGCTAGGATGGTATCAGTGTCGATGGGCTTCACCGAACGCAGGTCCACGACTTCGATTTGATAGCCGTCCTGCTGCAATTCTTCTGCGGCGCGGAGGGCCTCATGAACCATGGCGCTGTAGGCCACCACGGTGGCGTGGCGGCCCGGGCGGGCGATGCGCGCTTTGCCAATGGGCAGTTCCTTCTCACCCAGGCTTTCGGCCTTCAGGTGATAGTACAAAAATTTGTGCTCGCAGAAGATCACCGGATCATCCAGCCCGATGGATTCGAGCAGCATCCAGTAGGCGTCCTCGACGGTCGCCGGAGTAACGATCACCAAGCCAGGATAGTGAGCGTAGATCGCCTCCATCGATTGGCTGTGGAAAGGCCCGCTCCCTGCCGTACCGCCGGAGGGCAGGCGGATCGTGATGGGACACGGGACATTGGTGCGCCAAAACATCGTGGCGGCTTGATTGACGATCTGGTTGAAGCCAACGGAACTGAAATCCGCGAACTGCATTTCTAAGATGGGCCGCGATCCCTCAATGGCTGCGCCAATGGCAAGGCCCACCATCGCGTCCTCGCTAATGGGGGCATCAATGACCCGGCCGGGAAACTCCTTGCTGAGATTCTTGGTGGCCTTAAAGGCACCACCAAAAGCGCCAATATCCTGGCCGTAGATGAACACCTTCGGGTCGCTGCGCAGCGCCTCGTACTGTGCTTCGCGGATGGCTTCCAAATAAGTCAGGCTCATGCTTCCCACTGTCCCTCGGTGAGTGTCGCCGAGGACAACGCACGCCACGATTCTTTGAACGGATCAGGTCCCGGCTCCTTCATGGACTGCGCGACCGCAGCCTCCACCTGGGCGCGGAAATCCGCGCGCCACGCATCGATTTCTGCCTGCGTGGCCCAGCCTTTGTCCTGCACAAACGTCTCGGCGACGCTCATAC
>JAQGPI010000404.1 GCA_028293175.1 Verrucomicrobiaceae bacterium
GGGTCATTAAATTAATGGTCTCCCCTAGCGCTGAAAGCATCGCTATGGACGACAGCACTGCGAGCGGAATGGACAAAGCAATGATGACGGTGGACCGCCACGACCCGATGAACAGCAGGATCATCAGTGCCGTAAGCACCGCCGCGATGGCTCCCTCCCTTAACACGCCGTCCACCGCCGCGCGGACAAACAGGGACTGATCGGAGAATTCTTTAACCACCAGCTCAGGTGGAAGGCCAGCCAGAAGGCGTGGAATCTCTTCCTTAATGCGGCGGACCACCTCCAGCGTGGAGGCGACCCCGCTCTTCATCACAGTGATCAACACGCCGCGCTGGCCGTCCTTGCGCACCACGTTTTGCTGCGGCTGGAAGCCGTCGCGCACCTGGGCTACGTCGCGCAGGAAAATCGTCGCGCCATTGGCGATTCTAATGGGCAGATTGTTCAAATCCGTCAGGACTTTGGGGCTGCCGTTCATCTGCACGCTGTACTCGGTCTCGCCGATTTTGGTCGTGCCGCTGGGCAGGATCAGGTTCTGGCTGTCCACCGCCGCCACCACATCCTGTGGGTTGAGGTTATGGGCTTTCAGCGCCGTGAGGTCGAGGTCCACAGACACTACGCGCGTCTTGCCGCCGTAGGGCCAAGGAAGCTGCGCGCCCTGGACCGTGGAGAGGCCCACTCGCACCTGGTTCTGCCCCAGGTCATAGATCTCCTGCTCGGACAGTTTGTCGCTGGTGAGCGAGTACTGCAGCACCGGCACGGTGGAGGCGTTGTAGCGGATGACCAGCGGCGGCGTCTGGCCCGGCGGCATCTGCTTGAGAATAGTCTGCGCCACCGCCGTGACCTGTGCCACGCCGGCATCCACGGAAGCTCCGGGTTGCAGGAAAATCTTGATGATGCCCACCCCGTTGTAGGAGTTAGATTCGATATGCTCGACATCATTCACCGTGGCGCTCAGGGAGCGCTCGTGGTTGTAGATGATGCGCTGCTCGATGTCCTCAGCATTCAGGCCGGCATACTGCCAGATCACCGAAATCACCGGGATGTTGATCGAAGGAAAAATATCCGTGGGTGTGCGCAGCAACACAAACGGCGTCATCAGCAGCAGCACAAGAGCTGCCACCACAAACGTGTAAGAACGGCGAAGGGCGAGACGGACAATCCACATATTCTGATCCAGGGTGCCCTTCTAACATTCTCATCCAGGGAGCCCGAAAAGGCGACAGGGGTAGAACGGTCAAAGAGCTTAATGCTTTGATTTTAACGATGGCCGCAACAACGACGCCGCCTAATACAAGATTGTTTACGTATTGATACCGCAATAGTATCAATACATGGAACTGCGTCATCTTCGTTACTTTATGGCGGTCGCCGAAGGCCTGAGCTTTCGCGGAGCGGCAGACAAGTTACGCGTGGCGCAACCGGCCCTTAGCGCCCAGATCAAATCACTGGAAGACGAGCTGGGCGTCAAGCTGCTGGAGCGCACGACCCGGTCCGTGAGTCTTACCAATGCGGGGCGCGTACTGCTGGAGGAGGCACGGACGGTCCTCAAAGCGGCTACCCGTGCCGAAAACCGCGCCCGCCATGCGGATCGCGGGCTGGTCGGCACCCTGCGCATTGGGATTATCGCCCCATCGGCCAATGCTTGGCTTTCGGGAGTGCTTAGCAGCTTCCGGGCGCAACATCCCGGCGTGGAGCTGTCCTTTTTCGACCTGCCCAGCATCGAACAATTGCACCGCCTGCGCGAGCACGACCTCGATGTAGGTTTTCTTCGTCCGCCCATCGGCCTGCCGCAGTTTGACTACCAGGTGGTGGAGCAATCGCCTCAGATGCTGGCTTTGCCTGAAGGCCACCGGCTGGTCAAAAAGAAGACCCTGGAATGGATCGATTTTCATGAGGAGCCCATGGTCGTCGTGCATCCCAATCTCCAGCACGGGTTCTATGATGCTTTCTTCGCCCAGTGTGCCCGCGCCGGAGCCACACCCCGAGTGGCGCAGACCGCCAACGACATTCATACCAAGATGTGGCTGATCTCCGCGGGGCTCGGCCTTGCGCCCACCACCTCCGCATTGGCGGAAATCAAGCGCCCGGGCCTTGCACTGCGTGCGATGCCTCCTGGCCTGCCGCTCGTGCAGACCGTCATGGCATGGCATCGCAGTGATGAGTCGCCTGTTTTGTCGCACTTTCGAGAATGTTTCCCCACTTTGGGTCAGGATTAGTACTTAATGGAGGATCAGCCCAGGTCCCATGGTATTACCCTTAAACAAGAAACGCCCGTCCCCTTTATAAGAGGCGGGCGGATACTCGTTAAACTAGCCTCGACGGTGCTGCTCTCAGCCAGTCCATTCGGCCCATCTCAGTGGTAGCCAGCCATATCTTTGTTATCCATTGGCCAAGTGTTGGTCTTAGAGCCCATGCTATGGGTACCTCCGTTGGCATTTCCGCCAGTCGACTTGCAGCGAGTGATAGTGAGTGCGGCGAGAATTGCTAGGCACAGGGCTGCCACTGTGGATGTGAGTTTCGTTTTCATAGATTGTTCCTTTGTTTTGTCTTGTGTTAAGTGCGAACGCAGGGTCCGCGAAATGGGGTTGGTGGTAGGCCAGATAATATCCTGCCAATTCACCCCTGCTCCGCGTGGGTTGCGCAGTATTGCCCAAAAACTAAGGCAGCGTTTCCTGTACGTCGGCTTCAAACGGTGCTGCCGGGCGGCGAATTCCGCCACGTCACCTGTTCAAGCAGGTACGTCCTCGCATGGGGTGCTCCGGCGACCATGTCTCCCCGTCCTGCCGCCCCATCACAGCGGCACCCGCATGATAAACTCGGTGCGCAGTCCCACCTCACTGTGCAACTCGATGGTCGCGCCATGCGCCTCCACCGCCCGCTTGACGATGGAGAGTCCCAGCCCGGTACCCTTGATATCCTGGGAATGGTGCTTGGCACAACGAAAGAAGCGCTTGAACACAAACGGCACATCCTCGGCTGGGATGCCCACGCCGTTATCCGCCACCGTCAGCATGCACTCGGTTTCCGTCCACTCCCCCGAGATCGTGAGATGCAATCCCGGCTGCGGATTCTCTTTCAGGGCGTTCTCAATCAAATTGGTGAAGATCTGGTCCCAATAAAAACGGTCACCGTTCAACATGCCACCACGGTCGGGGAAATGAAGGGTGATCTGCGGCTGGCGCGCCTCGATCAAAGCCGTGAGGTGCTCCAGCACATCTTCCACACAGCCCCGCACCAAAAACGTCTCCGTGCGCAGTTGCGCATCGCCGCTCTCAAGGCGCGAAATGGTGAGCATGTCCTCAATGATTCGCATCATCCGTTTGCTATGTTTTTCCATCACGTCCAGGCACCGGTTGAGGGAGCCGGCGCTCTTGATCATCCCGCTTTTCAACGTTTCGATATATCCGTGAATCAGCGACAAAGGTGTGCGCAGTTCGTGGCTGGCATTGGTAACGAAATCCTTGCGGATTTGCTCAGTCAGGGCGTGATCCGTCACATCCTCCACCATTACCCACGCTCCCCCGCCATTGAGCGCATCCATGGGCGCGACCGTGGCCTGATAGTGGCGCTCCTCCACCACATTGCCGCCTGCCTTGAAACCGACCCGCACCTCGGACTTCACCCGCTGCTGCAATTCGAGAGCATCTACGATAAGCCCGGCAACGGCCTCCATGCCGGGCTGCTCTGCCAGAAAGCAGTACTGCCGCACCGATTGCTGGGGAAACAGCGCGCTCATGGCCAGATTCGCATGGGTCACCATGCCTTGCGCGTCCACTACCAGGAGCCCCTGGGGGATCTCATCCAGCAGCATCTCCAGCAACGGCAGGGGTACGCCAGCTTGAAGGCGTGACGACGGGGACTGCCAGCGGACCGTTGAGGTAGAGACGGCGACAGGCGGTTCAGAGATGGCGGTAATGGCAGCGCTCATCCTTCTTCTCCCTCCGCCACGACGGTCTGGAAGAAATAGCCCTGCCCTCGCACGGTGCCTATGTGGCGGCCATAGGTCCCCAGCTTTTCACGCAGCCTCTTGATGTGCGTGTCCAGGGTGCGGGATTGCGAATCATCAGCATAGCCCCACACGGCGTTGAGCAGTTCGGAGCGGGAGTGAATCACATCCGGGTTCTCCATCAGCGCGGTGATCAGTTTCAATTCAGTGATGGTCAGATCTATCAGCGCATCGTTGATCGACAGCGCCATGTTCTTCCGGTCCAGCCTGAAATCGCCGATCCGCTGCTCGGACAAGGTGGTAACTTTCTTGGAACGCCGCAGCACGGCACTGATGCGCAACATTAGCTCCCGGGGGCTAAAGGGTTTCGTGAGGTAATCATCAGCGCCGCCTTCTAGGCCGGCAATGCGGTCATTGGTCTGCGAACGGGCGGTGAGCATGATCACCGGAATGTGCCGGGTGCGAGAATCCGACCGCAACCGACGGTGCGCCTGCACTCCGTCCAACCCTGGCAGCATCAGATCCAGCACTATGAGGTCGGGCTCGTTCTGAATGGCGGAAGGCACCACGCCGAGTCCGTTGCCCACCGCGGTCACTTCATGGCCCTCGCGCTGAAGGTGAAGGGATACCAGATCGACAATGTCCTTCTCGTCATCGACCACCAGGATTTTACTCATATTCGGGAAGTGATGAGTGTGGCGGCCTCTGCATCCCTCACAATTCTTCCCGTGTGACAATGCCGTTGCACAGTCCTTTGCAGCAGCAGCCGACCGCGCTCACCGCTTGGCAAGAGCGAAGAGTGCGGTAAGCTGCGCCGATGGAGTCCCCCCTCACTCTTTCTTTTGCGGCACTGCTTGTGGGCGCTGCCACCGCCTTTGCCCAGACCTCGTCGCCCGCCGCACCGGAACCAGCCAAAAAAGCTGATGAGCCTGTGCGCGTGATGCGCGCCTTGCCCATCAACGATAAGCCTTTGCCCGACCTGGACAAGCTGCCGCGCACGCTGCCACCTGAAGGCAAGATCTCGTATTCTCAATGTCACGTGCCCGGCAACGTCATCGCCTACACCTTCGATGACGGCCCTTCGCCGGAATACACGCCGCACCTCCTCGACATTCTCAAGGAACGCAACATCAAGGCCACTTTCTTCCTCATTGGCAAAAGCGTTTCCACTTGGCCAGACATCGTTAAGCGCATCGTCGATGAAGGCCACGAGATAGCCAACCACACCTGGGATCACCAGCAGCTCACCAAATTGAAGGAAAGCCGTGTGCTGCAGGAATTGCAAAGCACCCACGATGCCATTGTCAAAGCCTGCGGCGTTGCCCCCATCCTTTACCGTCCTCCGTATGGCGCTGCCTCTTTGTCTCAGAGAAAGATGATCCATGAAAAGCTCGGCTACCCCACCATCCTCTGGGATGTGGATCCTGAGGACTGGCGCTCGCCCAAATCCATCGCCAAGGTTCATGACCAGGTGCTCAAGCAGACACGTTCCGGCTCCATCATTCTTTGCCACGATATTCACAAGCAGACCGTCGATGCCATGCCCAGCACACTGGACGAGTTGAAATCCCGGGGCTTCCAATTCGTCACCGTCACGCAACTGCTAAATCTGGATGCACAGACAGCCAAGGAAGCCGCCATCGCTGCTGCGGCCGCTGCAGAAGCCAAAGCAAAGGCTGCAGTAGAGGCTCCGGCCACTCCCGAGAAAACCGAAGTTGAGACCGAAGCCAAGCCACCTGTTGAAACCAAAGCGGTGGAGCCTGCGCCTGCTCCAGCACCGTCGAAGCCATAATTGGTGGCCCTCAAGGCATCGCCTTGCGCAGTTCCCATACCAACTCCTGCGGCTTCCATTCATTGCCTTTGAACAGGTGCTGCACGCGGCCTTTGGCATCGATGACCACGGTGCGCAGGTTATGGTTCAGCAGGCCTTCCTCAAATTTGGCGGTGAGTCCAAAGGAAGCTCCAAAACGGATCACAGCATCGCCTTCGCCTGTCGCAAAGGTCCACCGGCTGGCATTAGCGCTGTGGGCTTTGCCATACGCTTGAAGCTTGTCGGGGGTGTCATGTTCGGGGTCAAATGACAGTGACAACAAATGCCATTTTTTGTCTCCCGCTTCCTTTGATAGCTCTCGCTGCGCCGCCAGGAAGTGGCTGCTCATCAGCGGGCAATAGCTGGCCAGAGGACAACGAGTGAAGATGAAGGTGAGAGCGACCGCCTGCCCGCGATAATCACGCAGATGGAGGGTCTTACCTTGCTCATCGACCAGCTCGCAATCAGGCACCTCATCCCCCACGGTGAGAAGCGGCATCTCGGCCCTTGCAAAGCCAAGCCACAACAAGGCCAGCAAGACAAGATACCGCTGGACAATCATCCATCACCAGTGCCTCAATGGCGGGGAAAGTGAAAGCACCGTTTCGCGATATTCCGCTGCTTGCCATCACCAGCCCGCTCCCGCATCAAGCCTGCCCACATGAGCCACGCCCGCCGCCTTCTCTTTGCCGCAGCCCTTCTGTGCGGCATGGGGAATGGAGAAGTCCGGGCACAAACCGTTCCGCTGGCGGCGCCCCAAGGCATCACTCCCACCGTCACCGTGAAGGATGGCGATGTGGGAGGCCGCTACTTTGGCAAGGCACCAGATCCGGAGCACACCCGGCACTATTACATCGCCGCCGAGCCCACCCTGTGGGACTTCGCTCCCGAGGTGAATGACACGATCTGTGGCAAGCCTTTGCCGCCATCAGCGCCGCTCAATCACCAAACGGTGAGCAAGATCCGTTATGTGCAATACACCGATGCGACGTTCCAAGCGCGCGTCGCTTCCACGCCACGGCTCGGCATCACAGGGCCGGTGCTGCGAGGCGTCACTGGAGATTTCCTAGCCGTCACTTTCCTCAACCGCTCTGGCCAGCCGCTCTCCATGCATCCGCACGGCGTGCGCTATGACAAGGACAGCGAGGGCTCATATTCTCCACCGGAGCCGGGCCGGGGTTCGGCAGTGGGGCCGGGTGCCACCTTCACTTATGTATGGCATCTGGACAAGGCGAGCGCGCCTTTGCCGGATGAGCCCAGCTCGAAGGTGTGGCTTTACCACAGTCATGTGAATGGCGATAACGACGTGAACCTGGGCCTCGTGGGCTGCATCATTGTGACCGATCCCAAACGCGCCCGTCCTGATGGCACCCCCAAAGACGTGGACCGCGAGATGGTCACGCTGTACTTGATCTTCGACGAGAGCGGCATTGATGCCGAGGCCTATGAATACGTGAAGAAACCCGGCGCTCCGCCTGCTAAAACATGGGCGGAGACCATGGAGCTTCAGGAACTCGGTTCGCGCTATTCCATCAATGGCTACACCTTCGGCAATCTGCCGGGCTTGGACATGAACGAAGGCGAGCGTGTACGCTGGTACTTGTTAGCCTTGGGATCGGAGCGAGACTTTCATACGGCGCACTGGCATGGCATGCGGGTAATCGAGGAGGGCCGTCGTCGGACGGATGTGGTGGAGCTGCTGCCCGCCAGCATGAAGGTGGCGGACATGGTGGCCGACAATCCTGGCTCCTGGCTGCTGCATTGCCATGTGGCCGAGCACATGCAGGAAGGCATGTTCGCCCGCTACAATGTTCGCGTGAAGGGTCCAACTGAAGCGAGTCGCGAGCCGGCCGAGGCCTTCTTGGGCCTGAACCGCGCCTCCAAATCTCTTGAGATCAAACACGCTGAACTAAGTCCCGATGGTCATCTCCGACTGGCAGGGTCGGTCACGGTTTTTGAGGCGTTTTCGATTTTCAATCAGCCCGTGGTCATCACCGTGGCGGACAAGAAGTTTACTTTCCAGCCCGACCCCAATGGCCGTGCCATCGCCCCGGGTGCCAACTGGCAGGTCCGCAACGCCGATCCCTTTGGCGTCGTGCATGGCGGGACATTGGAATTCGAATGCGACCTCTCGGAAAGCCCCGTCAAAGGCAAGGACACCACCCGCCCGCTAAAAATGGGGCTGGAGATGGGCAAGGCGATCCACAGCACTGTGACAAAGATCACACGGTCGCTGTGACGCTGCGCCGCTGGTGCAAGTTAAGGTGTCGAGGATCAGACGGCGGCATCATCAATGCCGCCAGACCTGGGCGTGAAGCAGGATGTGACAAAATCTTCGCACGTCCTTGCTAACCATTCCTCCCTGCGGGTGCATTCTGTTTGCACATGAGGGTTCTCATCGTCTCTGACACTTTTCCGCCGGATATCAATGGCGTGGCGCGCACGCTGCGCCAGCTTTCGCTGGGCCTCATGGAGCGCGGTCATCAGGTGGAAGTAGTGACGACCTGTGATGGTGGTGGCGCAGGCGACAAGCCGCGTCGGCACGTCGTGCTTTCATTGCCTTTGCCAGGCTACCCTGCGTTGCGGCTGGGGCTTGCTTCGCTGCGCTGGTTTGCCGCCCTGTTCGCGCAGCAGAGAACCGATGTTCTTTACGTGGCAACTGAAACGCCGCTCGGCATTGCCGCCATCTGGGCCGCGCATCGAGCGCATCTGCCGGTGGTCTCCGGGTTTCATACCAATTTCCACACTTACCTGCACGATTACCATCTCACGGGATTACAGCCGGTTGTAGAGGCAGTGCTGAAGGCCGTGCACAATCACACCTTCCGCACCCTTGCTCCCTCCCGCCAGACCGCGCAGATGCTGCGTGACATGGGCGTGGCCAATGTCGGAGTTCTGGGTCGGGGAGTTGATACAGTGTCCTTCAGTCCTGCCCGCCGCGACCTATCACTGCGCAAGACCTGGGGTGCCGGTGAGAGCACGCCGGTCGCCATCCATGTCGGCAGGCTCGCTGCGGAGAAGAACCTCTCACTATTGGAGAGGGCCTTCGATGCCTTTACCGAAGTCCATCCGCAAGGCGTCTGCGTTGTCGTAGGGGACGGGCCATGCGCGGAAAGTTTGCGCGAGCGCCATCCCACCTGGATTTTCGCTGGCATGCGCAGCGGTTCCGATCTCGCCCGCCACTATGCCAGCGGGGACGTGTTCATCTTTCCCAGCACCAGCGAAACCTTTGGCAACGTGGTGCTTGAGGCGATGGCTAGCTGCCTCGTGCTGGTGGCCTACGATTATGCCGCCGCACGCGAGCACACGGCAGAGGAGAACCTGGCCCTGCTCGCTCCCCTGCATGATGAGGAGGCCTTCATTGCACAGACCCGTCTGGCCGCCAGCCGTTGGGATGATTCATCCCTGCGCCAGCGTGCGCGTGCGAAGGCCCTAACACTCGGCTGGGATGCGCTGATCGCCCAATTTGAACAGGAGCTGTTGCAAGCCGTGCCACTCGCCCCCACTTTGCCCTGTCCCGCCGCCTCTCCCATGCTGCCATGAAAACCAAACTCCAAGCGAGAACTCTATTCATGTCGGATGTGCACCTCGGCATGCCAGACTCCAAAGCTGTGCAAGCCGCCCACATGCTGCGTCACACTCAGTGCGAGCGCGTGATCCTCAACGGCGACATCATTGATGTATGGGCCCTGAAAAGCGGCGGCAAATGGACGCCTGACCACACGCATTTTGTGCGCACCGTGCTGAAAAAAATGGAGAGGGAAGGCACCGAAGTAATCTATCTGCGCGGCAATCACGACGACATCCTTGAGCGCTTCCTGCCATTCAAAGTCGCCGGTCTTTCACTCGCCGAAGAGTACATCCACGAGACGCCCCAGGGCAATTATCTCGTCGTGCATGGCGATGGTTTCGACCACGTCACTACCAACCACATCTGGCTGGCCAAAGTAGGTGCTGTTGGTTACGACCTTCTGCTGCGGGTGAACCGGATTTACAACGCCTACCGGCGTTGGCGGGGCAAGGAAGGTTTTTCGCTCAGCCGCTGGGTCAAAGCCAAGGTCAAGCAGGCCATCGGCTTCGTCGGCCGGTACGAGGAGCAATTGCAAAACCTCGCCCGCTGGCGCGGTTGCCAGGGCATCATCTGCGGCCATATCCACACCCCGGCGGACAAAATGATTGGCGACATTCATTACCTGAATTCCGGTGACTGGGTGGAAAGCATGACCGCCATCATCGAGCACGAGGACCACTCCTTCGAGGTGCTCAGCTACCATGATTTCTGTACCCGCACGGGCCGTGAACCGAAAGGCACCGTGTCGAGCGTGGATGTCAGCGGCCTTGCCGTGCGCCCCTTGGCCCTGCCTGCTCCTGCGGATGTGCAGGCCTTGAAGGCAGCTTAGGGCCGCCCTTAATTACCGAGTGGTTCGCTTTGCGATTTCCACTTTTGGATCGATGTACACTGTCGCGCCCTGCGCCCGATTGATGTAACGCTCGGCCCGGAGCTTACGTTGATTCTGTCATCTTTCCTTCGTCTTCGCTCATGGATCTTTCCCTTCGCCCAGCCACCCTTGAAGCCCTGCAAAGCTTCAGGGCCCGCCACAATGCCCTGCTCTGGCGGCAGGCGGGCTTGCTCTGGCTTGCGTCGGGCATCGCGTTTTTGCTGGTCATTGCCTTGCTCGACCGCGCCAGCCTGATACCGGACGAGGTGCGGCCCTGGTGCTCGCTGGTCGGTTATGGCGCCTGCGCCTTTGCCGCCTGGAAGACCGCGCTGAGGTTTCTGCACTCGGACGGCGACCAACTTGCATCCGCTCGCGTGGCTGAGCAGGCCGCGCCGGAAGTGCGCGAACAGTTGCTGGCGGCGGTCGAGCTGTCCCGGCAGGACCCTTCATCGGTCAAGGATTCGCCCGAGTTCCGTGCCCGTCTGCAAGACGAGGTGGCCGCTGCGGTCAAAGGAGTGAACTGGCGTCAACGGATGCCCGCCACCGCCTTGAAACCGTGGGCGCTGCGTCTTTCCCTGGCCATGGTCGTCGTAGCCCTTTTGAGTTTTATCCCCAAGCTGCACCTGCCCGGATTCCTCGCACGCGCTGCCCTGCCCTTCGCCAATTTCGAGCGTCCATCGAGCGTGCAGATTGTCATCGAAACCCCGGCTGCCGCTTCCAGCATGGCGCCGATTGGTTCCGAAGTGGACGTGTCGGTCACCATCACGGGTGATAGCGTCGAGCATGCCTTCCTTGAGTATGGCGAACCCACGGCTAGCATCCGCAAGATGGAACTGGGCAAGATGGCACCGCAGCGTTTCGAAGGCCGACTGCCGGTGGGCCAGGGCGATGTGCGCTTCCGCATCCGGGCCAGCGACGGCCTCACCGCCTGGCACATGGTCAACGCTAAGGCACGACCTCGCATCACGGGTTTTGCCAAGACCATCGTTCCCCCGGCCTATGCGGGCGGCAAGCCCGCCGTTGTGAACGAAGACCACGGCGACATCGAGGCGCTGGAAGGCAGCACGGTGAAGCTCTCCATGCAGGCCAACCAGCAGGTGAAGGAAGCCCGACTAGTGTTGAATCCAGACATGCCCACTCATCCCGCCGCTCCTGAGATCAGCGTCCAGGATGGGGGCAAGCTCGCCGCCGACCTCGCGATTGATGGCAAGGCCGAGAACTGGACCGTGCGCCTCAAGAGCGCGGAGACCGGATTTTCAAACGATGAGTCCGCCTCCTGGCGCGTGACCGTGATTCCCGATCTGCCGCCGCTGGCTCAGATCACCGAGCCGTTGCAACAGCAGGTCAGCCTGTTGGCGGATGAGAGCCTGAGCCTCAGCGGCACGGCTTCCGATGATGTGGGATTGAAGACCATCCAGGTGTCACACTCCCTGAACGGGGATGGATGGAAGGCCATTAATCTCGCCTTCACTCCGGGCAAGGAAGCCAGCGTGCAGCATCTGCTGGCGCTGGCCCCGATGCAAGTGAAAGCCGGCGATACCGTGCTGGTGAAACTCATTGCCACCGATCTCAAAGGACAAACGGTAGAATCCCCGCCGGTGCGCATCATCGTTCTAGAGCAGACCGTTGATCCTGCCAAGCGCGCCTGGGCGGCGGAAACACGGCGTCTGGCGGAAATGGCGAAGACCTTGGAAGACAAGACCAAGGAGCTGACGAAGGCGATGTCCACGGTGCAGAAAGTGGCGAAGCAGGAAAAAAGCGGCAAGCCCGTCACCGATGAAGCGCATGCTCAACTGGCACGTGTGAAACAGCAGGTCGAACGCGCTCAGGAACAGGCCACCGACATCTGGGAACAGTTGAAAAAGGCTGCCCAAATCGCTCCCACCCGCCTGAATGCCGAGGAAGCAAAGTTGCTGGGTGAACGAGTCGCTCAGCTCCGCCGCGATTCACTCAAAGGCCTGGAGGAAAACACCAAAGATGGCGTGGAGAATCCAGAGATGCTCAAGCGCGATGCAAATCAGGCCTTCAGCATTGCCGCGACGGTGCACGAGGCTGCAAAGGCGTTTGCCCTTGAAGAGACCGCTAACATCGCCCAGCAGTCAACGCAGCAGACCGCGCGCCAGCAAGCCCTCCTCACGGAGACTTCGCTCAACGGCAATCGCGACCAATCGCAGCGTGGTAAATGGCAGGAGCAGCAACGTGCGGCGCTCGCGGCCAATGCGCAGTTGAAGGAAGAATTCGCCGTTTTGAGGCAGCAGGTTCAGGGCGGCCATCAAGGGAACCTTGACCGCATGCAGAAAGAGATCAGCGAAGCGGCCAATGACCTCAATGAATCGCTGGATAAACCTAACACTCAAGATCCCGCAACTGGCGCACAGCAGCAGCCGCAGACCAAGAGCCCTGAACATTTGTACGGAGCCTCGGACAATCTTCGGCAACGTCTTTCGCGAAGTGCGGAAGCTATCCGGGGCATCGCCAGCGAAGCAACCCGCCGCTCTGCCGACATGCGCCAGCGCCTGCAAAATCAGGAAAATCCGGCACTCGTCGCCATTGATGGGGCGAAGGTGGAACTCCAGCAGGCCGCCCAGGCTGCAAAGGACCCCAAACGTCGCGACAAGCAGCAGAAAAAAGACGGTCTCACCCATGAGGAACGCGCTGCTGAAAACCTCGCCCAGGCAGCCAAACAGCTCCAAGACCAGGGCGAACTGCGGGAGCAGAATCCATTAACGAACACCCAGGCTGCGCTTGATGCCAACCGCGCTAGCCGCGCTGCCGAGAAACTTCAAACCGAGACCACCGAAGCCGCTAAGAAAGGCGATGCCCCGGCACTCGAAGCCGTGAAAGCAAAGGCTGAGCAATTGGGCAAAATTGCGCGCACTCTGGATGCAGACGAACTCGCCAAAAATGCCATTGATTCGCTTGCGGATGCTTCCCTGCACCAAAGTGCCGCCATGGAGCGACCTGATGTGGCCAAGAACGCCGAAGCCGCCACCGATGCGGCGGAACAGCTCCGCCAGCTTCCCCAAGCGCTGCGCCGTACCGACGTGAAACCCGATCTCCTCGGCACCGCTCAGCAGGCCGCCGATCAGGCCCGCAACAGCTCCCAGCAGCTTCAGGAACAGGCGCGCCAGGCGGCGCTGCGTCAGCCTAACCAGCCCGAGCAGGCAATACAAACACCGCCCGGCCTTGCTGAAGCGGAGACGCGCGCCAAGCAAATCACTGAAGCGCTGGCTCCACAAGCGGAAGCGGCCCGACAGCAGCTTGCCGGATTGGCACCGAAAGTCAGCGAGATGATGAACCAGGTGGCCAAGGACCTGCGTGAAACTCAGAAGGAAACCGAGGCCGCTAAGCAGGAGGCCGATGCCCAGAAGCCGGTGGAAGAGGTGGCCCAAAAGGCGCAGGAGCTTCAGCCGGAAGCCGCCAAAAACGCCGAGAAAATGCAGACGTTGCAAGCCGCCCTGCGCCAGGAAGCCAACGCCGCCGAGCTTGCCAAGGCCGATCAACGCCAGCTCGCTCGCACGGCTGATGTGGCTCTCGAACAGATGCGTCAGAAGTCCCCTGAGATCGCGCAAAACCTGCGTCAGGCCGCGAAGTCCACCCAATCCCAACCGCAGTCTCAGGCCTTGCAGAAGGCCGCGCAGGCACAGCAAAAGACCGCTGATTCGTTGGAGCAACTGGCGGAGAACTTTGCCAAGATGGAGAACGGCCAGGAAATCCCGCAGGACGCTCTTGCTCAGCTCGAGCAAATGGAAAAAGACCTCGGCGTGGAGCAGCCTTTGGACGAAGCTTACGACAAGGCCAAGGAACTCGCTGATGTAGCGCAGGATGCGAAGAACGATCCACAAAAAGCACTCGCAGACCTGGAGAAGCAACTGGCCAAAAATCCCGCGATGCAGAAGGCACTGGCGGACATCGCCAAGGACACGGCGCAGAAGTCTGAACAGCAGTTGAAGACCCAGGCCACGCAGCCAGCCATGCTGGGCACGGCGGCGGAAGATGCCGGCAATCAACTCGCGCGTGTCGCGCGCCATGAAGAACGTCTCGGCAAAAAGGAAGCTTCCACGCAGGTGCAGGAGGCCAGCAGCAAGCTCAACGCCACTGCGAAGGCCACCAAGACCGAGCCCGGCAATGCCACGCCGCAGGTTTCGCAGGAAAGCACCGCCGCTGCGCAAAGCGCCACCAAAGCAGCCGAACAAGCAGCTGCGGCAACACCTGCCCAGCCCAATCTCAGTGTCTTTGAGCAAACTCAGGCCCACGCCCTCGCGCAGGCACTCGATCAGCTTGATGCCCAGATGCACCCACTCAACGGCGCGCCTCAGCAACAGCAGGCACAACAAGGTCAGCAGCAGGGCCAGCAACCACAGCAAGGCCAGCAGCCGAGCGCCCAGCAAAGCATGGCCCAGGCGCAGAAAAGCCAGCAGCAATCCATGGCTCAAGCGCGCGCCGAAGGCAAGGTGCCGGGCCAGTC
>JAQGPI010000418.1 GCA_028293175.1 Verrucomicrobiaceae bacterium
AGCTGCCTTTCAGCGCTGGTTATCGCTGGCATGCCAATGAGTCCTGCCTGATGCTGGCTACGGCTTTGAAAGCGATTCCGAAGGCGGAGGCGGTGAAGGAGTAGGTTAGCGCCCTCTGCAAACATGGCGGTTGTAGCTACTCTCATGAAAACCATGGGCGACTCAACCTCGTTAGACGACTGCGCACGAAGTGCTGTGAGTACTGCGCCCAGCTTGCTGCCGCGCCGTAACCACGCAGCTTGCTTGTGTTTAAAGACGCCAACCTTTGCTCGATACCGTTGAGTCTTCCGGAGGGGCGGAACGGTCCAAGGCAAGTGCATAAGCGTTCAAAGACGCCCCAAAAATTACAGACCTTAACTTCACCAATCTCATGCTCTGCCCTCATCCGCCAAATCCTGGCTTTCCATTTAGAAGAACCGGCTTCACAATTCCCAGATGAAGCCAATGTTCTCTTCCCTCGCTTTTGGCGTTGTTTGCCTTTCCCTGACATCCTGCGTTGACCTGGACACTCCCACCTACGGTCCACCTCCCGTTGCCCGTCCCCAATCAGTCTTTGGCCCGGACAATTCCCCTTCCAGCTATTACACCGGTGGTGGATTTGGCCGTGCCGGCAGGGAGAAGCCCGCGGAGTTTGGTCATCCTACCATCTATACCAACGGACTGGAACAAGGCAGGCATGACCGCCAGGATCGTCTTTCCCCGAGTTATCAACGGCACGAGGAGCGGTACGAACACAGCACCGAGGTGGAGTTTGCTCGCGGCTATAACGACGGCTACAACGGGCGTTAGAGCATTTTAAATAACAGCGTATCCGACCTGAAGCCACTCCTGCCGGATACAAAAGCTGGGAATGGCTCAGTGCCGTTGGTGTAGAGCCTTTTAGGCGATCAGGAAAATCATGTTGTGGGCGGCGATGCGGCTGAAGCCTGGACACCAACGGCGTCACAGCAAGTAGGGTTATAAAATTATTTAAGATGAGCTAGTGTATCAGATGGTGATATCTTCAGCAGTTGAAACCAAGATCAGCATTCGCTGATGCGACAAGCTGCTTGAGCTTTCTGTTACTTCGTCTCCACCACCGGCGGCGTCTTCGGCTCGGGCGGTAGATCCCAGGCTTTGAGCCATTCTGTCTGGCCGCGAATGAAGCCGCGGGCTTCCAGCTTCTTTTGCATGTCTGGCAGGTGGGCGGCGCCGTAGAAGATGGCGATCTTGCGTTTACCGCGTGCGATTTCCCGGTCGAGCACTTCCAGCGCAACGCGGTTGCGCTCGCCCACAATGACCGTTCCGCCGCCAGCTTCCATGCCAGCGATCAAGGATTCCATGGAATCAAACTCGCGGCCCACAAGGCGCTTGAGTTCATCGGCACTGTCTTTGCGGCAAAGGATTTCCATGAGTTTCACCAGGCTTGGCTGGCTGCCTTCCTTGCCCTCTTCCAGGCCGGCCTGCACCTTCCAAGCCTTCGCCAGCAGGCCGAGAAAGGTTTCGTTCTTCTCCTCCTTGATCTTGTAGAACTGGTCTGCACTCATATCCGCGTGCACGAAGTTCTTCGCCTGATAGTTCACGCCTTCGAGCTGGCCGGTGAGCTTCAACGCGTTCTTCATGGCGACCTGCATTTTGCCCAGCCATGCCATGCGGGGGTCTACCTCGCGCTTCTCCATTTCTTTGAGGTCCATCTTCGGCATGGGACCTCCGACCAGTTCGTACAGGACTGAATCGTAGCCGCCGAAGCGATGATTGAGTTCATCGTAGTACTTCTTGTCAGCAATGTGGACCGCTCCCACGAGATCGACGACCACCCCGGATTTTGTTTGATAGTGAACGACTGCCGTTTGCAGGCTCGCCCCTTTGGCATCCTCGACGAAACGCAGGAATCCGCGTGCGGCTTCCTCAGCACTGGCCGTAACGAGCCAGAGAAACCCAAAGCCGACGAGGAGAAGGGGCCTGATCATGCGGCAGGTTCGATCTCTGCGTTCATCGAGCCAGGGCATTCCGGAATGCCCGGATCTGGACCGTAATCGAGGATTTGTTCCAGGCGCAGTTCGGCGAGTTCCTTGTGGACTGTGGCGACGATCACACGACCGTTCTCGTGCACCTCTCTGGCCATGCTATAGCCTTTCTTCACGTCGTAGCCAAAGATGCTGCTGAGCATTTCGATCACGTACTCAACAGAGTGCAGGTCGTCATTGAGTAGGATCACATGCCAGAGCGGCTCTGGAATGGGCTGAGCGGGCAGGGTCTGGGTGCGCGGTTTGGCCGGCGCAACGGGGGCGTCGATAGGACCCGCGTACGGCTGGAAGTCATGCAACTGGGGGCGTGTCACGGCTGATACCATGCGCTGTGATTGGCTTTGTCTCAACTCCAAAGCACCGGTTGTTCAGAGCGGGCGTTTATAGCCATCGCAGCGGTTGGACCATCCTGGCAGCCAGCGTTGTTCGCCGCGTGCTGGCGGTGAATTTTGGACCCGGCGGGCGAGCACGCGCTTGGCGGCTTCGGCGAAGGCGGCGGTGTCGGTGCCGCGCATGTCGGCGAGCACCTGCGCCAGCCCCCAGCCCTCGCCTTTGTAGCGTTCCCGAGCGTTCATGCCATCGCCTTTGAAATTGATATAATCGATCATGGCAAACATGCCTTCCGGTGTTTGGGAAAGCGCCTCGTAGCTGTGCCGAACTTGCTTGCCGCCTGCGGAAATGAGCTGGGGTACGGCGTGGTTCAGCCGCGCCATGATGAATTCCGTCTGTTCGCGCACCGTCGCTGCCAGGATCTTGCGCAACTGGACTTGGCGTTCAGAATGGGCATCGGCCTCGAATGCCTGCCGGGTGCTCCAGGGGCAAGCCTGGGCATTGATGAGCCAGGAGGGAAGCACTACGTCGCGCTTCTGCAGATAGCTCACCAGCGGAGGGAAGCTTTCTTCAAAAGGGCCTTTGCCACCCCTAGGGTACCAGATGAAATGGCCAATGCCCAGCGAGGCAAAATCTTCGCCTTTGTTCCAACTGGTGAGGCCTTCAATCTTGCCAGCGCACTCGTTTTGCCAGATTCTCTGACCAACTTTGCGTATTTGGAGGGCGCTTAAACCTTGCCCGAAAGCCATTTGCCCGCTGAAGGCGACTGCCGCGAGAACGAGAGAGTAAAATAACCGTCTATCAAAAAAGAGCCTGAGCATAAAAATTGTGAAAACGTGTTTAGAAGTGGCTACTGCCCAGCAAGTGGGACGTTAGAAGCCACAGGTCTGGCTTTATTAAGTTTGATTCAAAGCTCATCCACTTCTATTTTCGATACCTTAATATCTTTCTCTCCCAGTCCCGACTTTTGGCATGCCGTATTTGGCGTTCAATCTCAACGATGGTAACGAGTTTGTCTTCGATCTCCTAGAAGACAGGCTTTCCATTGGCCGCGATTCTCGAAACGATATCGTCATCGACAACGCGCAAATTTCCGGCTTTCACGCCGAATTTCTGCGGCAGCCGGATGGTGTTTACGAACTGGTGGACCTGAAGTCGTCGAACGGCACCTTCATCAATGGCAAACGGGTGACACGTGAGCGGGTAAAGGGTGGTGACCGGCTGCAATTTGGACAACTGGAGTCAAAATTCCGTGACCGAGCGCCCAAGGGGCTGGCTCCCACGGATGTCAAACCTGGGTCACCATCGGGAGGCAAGCCTCATACTACACGTGAGGATGGTCGCCGTGGCGATACGGAGAGCATTAATTTAGGACTTAAAAGCCCCTCCTCTCTGCCAGAAGCACTAGCTGCGGATACTTCTGAGGCGACAACGAAAATCGCGGTGCCGATCATCAAGGCACTGGTGATTGCCAAACCTGCTGCATCGCCATCCCCTGCCCTGTCGGCTGCGGATATCAAAATCATCGCGGACCTGAACGCCCGCCGCGAAGCCGCTGAAAAAGCCACGGCCGAAGCTGAGGCCAAGATGGCGGCAGCTAAAAAACAAGCGGCGGAACTCGGCAAAGTGCAGAGCGAGCTGGAGCAGGCGAAGCAAGCTCTTGCCAAGGTCCAGACGGAGACCGCCGCCGCCGAACAAGCAACGAAGGAAACTGAAGCCGCCCAAGCGAAGCGAGCCAAGGAAGACACGCAGTCAGCGGAAAAGCAGATCAAGATTTTGCAGCAGGAATCGGAAGCGGCGAAAGCGCAGCTCGATTCGCTGAAGCAACAGTTTGCCACCGAGACGGAAGCAGCGAAGGCAAGCAAGGCTGCGGAAGAAAAGGCCGCATCGAAGAAGCTCAAGACGCTGCTTCAGGAAACTGAGGCAGCTCAGGCCAAGCTCGATGCGCT
>JAQGPI010000457.1 GCA_028293175.1 Verrucomicrobiaceae bacterium
GGTCTGCCAAACGGCTGGCCACGCGCAAAACCGCCGTAGCCGCATGAAAGTCGTTGTCCTTACCGCCGATGCGAACACGCTGGTTTACCATCGTGGCGACTTGATCCGTGATCTCGCGGCCTGCGGCTGTGATGTGGTCACTTCCGCCGCCGAGGACTATCCTCATGTGACCAAGTTTGTCGAAAGTGTGGGTGGCCGCCATCGCTCCATACGCATGGTGCGCAGCCGTATTAGCCTGACGAACGACCTCGATACTTTCGTGGACATGTGGAGGCTGTTCCGCAGTGAGAAGCCGGATGCCTTGTTCGCCTATACTATCAAGAGTGTGGTCTATGGCTGTGTGGTCGCGGCCTTTGCAGGCGTGCCGCGCATTTATGCGCTGCTGCCCGGACTGGGCTTCACTTTCGTCAAGCCAACCACGCTGAAGGGAAAGATCGTCAGCTTCATTTCACGTGCTTTGCATCGCTTCGCTTTGAAGCGTGCGGACGTCATTTTCATGCAGAATCAGGATGATTTCGAGCTGCTCACAGACCTGCGTATCCTGCCCAAGGGCGTGCCCGCATTCGTCACCGCTGGCTCGGGCGTGAACGTGGATGAGTTCCCGCATGTGCCGCTGGCTCAGGACAAGGTGCTTGCGGGCGGCGTTGTACGCCTCGCACTTGTTAGCCGCCTGCTCATCAGCAAGGGCGTGGTGGTGTTTGCCGAAGCGGCCCGCCGCATCAAGGCGCGCCATCCGAATGCTGAATTTCATCTCATCGGTCCCTTTGATCCCAATCCCAATCGTGTGGATGAGTCGCAGGTGGCACAATGGGTCGCTGAAGGTCTTCTCACTCATCACGGCATGGTGCGCGATGTCGCGAGACTGCTAAAGGACATGCACATTTTCGTCTTGCCCACTTGGTATCGGGAAGGCGTGCCGCACGCCACGCTGGAAGCGCTTTCCATGGGGCGTCCAGTTATCACAACGGACTCCGTCGGCGCGCGCGAAACTGTCAGCCTTACCGCCCAAGGCGAAGCTCAGCGCAAAGCATCTGCGCCTGTGCGCGAAGGTAGCAATGGCTTTCTCGTGGAGCCGCAAAACGTCGATGCCGTAGTGCAGTCGATGGAGTGGTACCTTCAGCATCCGGAATCTATTCCTGCTCATGGTCTCGAAAGCCGCCGTCTTGCCGAAGAGGTCTTCGATGTGCGTATCGTCAACGCCTTGATCCTCCGCGAAATGGGTCTGCAGCAGCCGGAGCCTGTGGTCGCCTTTTCTTCCGTCCACCTGTCTTCCGCTGCGGCCTGATTTCCGCCTCCTCCGCTTTCCATGCAGTCCTCCACCTCCATCGTTCCAGCACAGCCCGCCACCCTTGCCCGGGTGGAGCCGGAGAGGTATGGAGAGATGCTCCAGCCCTACTCGCCGCCAGTGGCTCCGCCGCAGCCTCAGCCGCCAGCCGCCTACTATTACCCGCCGCCCGTGGCTGCTCCTCCAGCACCTGCGGAAAACATCATCAGCGTAGCGGACATCATTGCTTATCTCCGCCGCTTCGGGAAGCTGGCCTGCCTGCTAGCGCTACCGCTCGCCGGGCTCACCTTCTTTTACCTGGGCTTCGGCAAGAAGGTCTATGAGACCGAATCCAAACTGCTCATCCACATCCAAGCGACCAACCCCATTCAGTTTGCCGGCAACACCAACAACGGCGGCATGAGTGAACTTAGCGCGCCGATGATCATCAACAATCATCGCACCGGATTGAAGACGCGCCGGTACACAGATTATCTCTTCACCAAGCTGCCGCGCGCACAGTTGGAAAGCTTCCTGGAAGGCCAGGGCAAGCTGGGCATGAAGGGCCGCCTGATGGTGGCGCTAGGCCTTGCGGCACCGCCGAAGGCTGCGATGCCTGAGGAGTTGTTCGCTCAAAAGATCGATCTCTCTGCGCGCATCGAGCCGGTGAAGGACTCCCACATTCTGCGAGTGATCGTGCGCGATAGCAGTCCCGATTCCGCCGCCGCCATGGCCAATGCTTACGTGGAAAACTACATCCACTATGTCTCCGATGATGCGCTGCAATCGACCAAGCAGAACTCGGAAGTGCTGCAACGCCAGGGCGAGGAGATCATGGAGAAGCTGGGTGTAGCGGAACGCAAGTTGCAGGACTACGTGAAGAACGCCGACCTCATCAAGCTCAACGCCGCCGGTGACATGGGCACCCAGCGCGCGGAAAGCCTCACCCGTGCAGTCACCGAGGCGGACATGGATTTGCTCAAGGCCACCATCAATCTTAACTCCCTGCGGAATGCTGCCACCAAAGCCGAAGATGCTGCGGGCATGAAGGGAGTGATGGATGACCCGCAGCTCGTGGAACTGCGCAAACGCCTTGATGAAGTCCACGGCAAGCGCACCGCTCTCGACGAATGGTGCGGCCGCATGCATCCGCGTGTGCTCGCCCTGGAAAGCGACATCCGACGTCTCAAGGAGCAAATCGCCAAGACCACTGAAACACGCGTGGCCGAGATACTCACGACCGCTGAAATGGAAGAGAAGCGCCTGCGCTCCCAAGATGAACAATTGCGCACGCAACTCAGCCAGGCGCGCGGTGCAGCCTTTGCCGAAGGCACCAAGCAAAACACGCTCTCCATACTGAGTGATGAAGTGTCCGGCCTGCGCGATCTTTACAACCAGGTCACCCGCAGTCAGAAGCAGTCGAACATCGCCAGTTCCTTCACCGACAACGGCCAGCTCACCGTGGCTGATATCGCCGTCACCCCGGACTCCCCTATCTCACCCAAGAAGTCGATCGCGCTGATTGCTGGCATCATGGTCTTCGGCTTGGTAGGGCTGGGACTGCCGGTAACCCTCGGGCTTGCCCAGGACCATCTCCTTCCGGTGATGAAAGGATCCATGGCCGAGCCAGCGACACCGCAGGCTGCGCCCGCTCCGCAACCCATGCCGACGCCTGTTCCCCAGGTCTCTCCTTTCACTCCTAGCGCACCGCCGGTCAGCTATCTGCCGCCACCTCCACAGGCGCCCATGCCGCAGATGCCCCTGCGCATCCCGCAGACCTCCACCTCCGCCACCCAGATCCTTGCCACCCTTCCGGAACTCATGTCGGGCGAAGGTCCCATCCAGCTCGGCGAACTGCTGCACCCCAGTCCCATGAGCGGCGGCGGCGCGATCACCCAGCTCATCGCCTTGCTGGAAAAGCAGACGATCTTCCGCAACGGCCCCGGCATCGTCTTCATCACCAGCGCCAACACTGGCGAAGGCAAGAGCCTGCTCTCCTCCGCCCTCGCCGCCTCGCTCTGTACCACGGGCCGCCGCGTCTTCCTCATGGAATGCAATCCCGCCGCGCCTAGCATTCAAAACTGGTTCCCCCAGGCGGGTGGCTACAGCTCCTGGACCGATGAACTGGAGACGCTGCGCTACGGCCAGTCCAACCTCTTCCTGCTGCCAGCGCACGACCTACCCAGCTACGAAGTGAGCGACCTGGTGGACGGCTACCGCGCCTGGATCGAG
>JAQGPI010000474.1 GCA_028293175.1 Verrucomicrobiaceae bacterium
ATGTGGGAGTGGTGGGCAGCGTCAGGGAAGGCGTGGACTTCATACGACGCCAGCCAGTGGACCTCATCATCAGCGATATCGGGCTTCCCGATGGCACAGGCGTGGATTTCATCAAACAGATAAGACCTTTCTGCCCCACGCCGGCTATCGCCTTGAGCGGTCACGGTATGAAAGAGGACATTGAACGGTGCCTTAACGCGGGATTTACCTCCCATCTGACAAAGCCAGCAAGCGTGCAGCAACTGATCAATGAAATGGCGCGCGTGATGGCACTGCACACCCCAAGTTCCGCGCATGCGGAAAGCAATGGAACGAACTAATCACGGGGTTCAAGTGGGCTGGGACAGCAAAGGCAAAGAGAGTGCCATCAAAGGTTCGCCAGTGGGCAAAGTGCCAAAATGCAAAGTCGCTCCTTGGCGTTCCGCTTCCTGCACAAGGGGCTGGTCCAATTCCGAAGGTTCGCTCCATCGAATGGACTCGGCATCTCTGCCAGCTTCCTCTTTCCGCTCCTTACTACTGTCACGGACAATCGTGACAGTGAGCCGCCCGCCCTCCAACCGCAATCTCCCCTGGATCGAGTCGCCTCCATCAGCGCTATTCACATTAGCGGCCATGACGAGATCCACTAAATAGGTAAGCGGCAGAAGATGGCATGCCACATGCACCTCCTGGGGCATGCGCCCAATGGAAAAATTGATCCTCCGTCGGCGAGCGCTCAGGTACCATTTGCCAATCATTTCCTCTAGTTGCTTTGAGGGCACGGGAAAAACTGAACTGGGCTCGGCACTGCCATCGCCGCCAAGGATGTTCAATTCGCGGCTTAGGTGACCCAGGGCATCGTTAGCGAGGGTCAACGTTTCGCCGAGCAGACGGTTAGCGGCACTGGCCGCAGGCTGGATCACGCGGGCGAGGTCGCCCAGATTTTGCACAATGGCACGCAATGGACGTTTCATGTCCTCCATTTCCTCGGCTACCAGCCGGTGCCGTGCCTGCAGCAGGCTGCGATTGCGGTCCAGCAGGTGATGCAGGGTCACGTGGGTATTCACGCGCGCTAGCAGTTCCGCTTTAACAAAAGGCTTTGTGAGATAGTCCACCCCGCCCAATTCGATGCCGCGGATGATTGAGTCCTTGTCTCCAGAAGCGGAAAGGAAAATGATTGCCACTTCTGCGGTACGTGGATTGCGTTTCAAGCGCTGGCAAACTTCAAATCCGTCCATTTCCGGCATCATGACGTCCAGGAGAATAAGGTCTGGCACCTTCCGCGCCACGCAGTCAAGCGCCTGATTGCCGTCTAACGCCACAATGACCTCATAGCCCTCAGTGGCAAGCAAAGTGCCAAGCAACTCCACATTTCGCGGCCGGTCATCGACTACCAAAATTGTGCCCCGCTGGGCTTTCGCCAGCGGCGGCGGACGACTACCAGAAACGCCATCGGAAGGATTCATGGGGAACGTATTGGCAAGAGGTTCAGGAACCAGTCTTTCAGCACTACGACCGGAGGTCTGGCGTCTTCCGAGAGGGCGTGGGAGAATGGGATTCATGGTTTCTACCTCCTGATTCGCACAATCCATCCCAGACGGCGGTGTGAGCCAGAGGAATCCTCCAAGATTTTCAGCTGCTTCTGGAAACCAGCAGGCCGATGCTGGCAGCGAGCATCGTCGCAGTCGTCGGCTAGCCTCTTATGCGCAGCGCAGGGGAGAGGATGAGCCATTTCAAGATGTTGGGCTGGCAGGGATTGGAAGTGGCCATGTCGATATCGAATCTTGCAGACCACCCAGCTCTAAGAGACCGCCCTTAACCTCCGCCCACATCCAAGCTGGCACCTGGCTTCGTCATTGCCAGCGGTCGCATCACCTCGTCCAACAATGCCTCCTCCATAAGGCCCTGCGCCAGCACCACTTCCCGCAGTGTTTTGTCCTTCGCCAGCGCCTCCTTTGCCACCGCAGCCGCACGGTCATAACCAATATGCGGGGCAAGCGCGGTGACCAGCATCAACGAGCGCCCTACCAGCTCCTGACAGCGTGCTTCATCCACCTCGATGCCTACGACGCATGCATCGGCAAAGACACGCACGCCGTTTGCCAGGACATGCACGGCTTCATGCAATGACCACGCTATCAGCGGCAGCGTCACATTCAGTTCGAAGTATCCCTCACGACCACAGGCCACCACAGTCTGAGTGAGTCCGTGGACATACAGGCACACCTGCACCAACATCTCACTCATTACGGGATTCACTTTCCCTGGCATGATAGATGAGCCGGGTTGCGTGGGAGGAAGTTTCAACTCGCCGAGACCGCAGCGCGGACCTGAGCCAAGAAGTCGAATGTCGTTGGCAATCTTGGCACAACTTGCAGCAATGGTGGCAAGCTGGCCCGCCACTTCCACCGCATCATCGCGTGCTGCCTGGGCTTCGAAGTGATTGCGCGCCTCTACGAAATCCAAGCCCGTGGCTTCATTCAGCAGGCGCACGACTCTGTTGGCAAAATCAGGATGGGTGTTGATGCCGGTTCCAACCGCCGTACCGCCAACCGCCAGTTCTCGCAGTGCGAGCACGGCCCTGTCGACGCGCTCCACCGCCTTGGTAATCTGCATTGCGTAGCCAGATAATTCTTGGCCCACCGTGAGGGGTGTGGCATCCATCAGATGAGTGCGCCCGATCTTGACAACAGCCTCAAATTCCTTGGCCTTGGCTGCTAGGGCCCCTCCAAGATGTTCCAAACCGGGGCGAAGATTCTTTCTCAAAGCCATCGCCACGCTCACGTGCAGAGCCGTCGGGATGATGTCGTTCGATGACTGGCCGAGATTCACATCATCATTGGGATGTACCGGCCGCTTCGAGCCCAGCGGCTCACCGGAAAGCTGGCTGGCGCGGTTGGCGATCACCTCATTGGCATTCATGTTGGTGGAAGTGCCTGACCCCGTTTGAAACACGTCCACTAAAAAATGCTGGTCCAGCAGCCCTTTCGCGATCTCATCCGCCGCCTGACGGATCAGCTTAGCTTTACCGGCATCAAGAAGTCCAATCTCCTGATTCGCCTGCGCACACGCGCCTTTGATGAGGCCCAGCCCATGTACAAAGGCGGGCGGCAAAGGCCGCCCGCTGATGGGAAAGTTAAGCACCGCACGCTGGGTGGAAGCACCATGGAGAGCGTCGTCCGCCACCTCCATCTGGCCCATGGAGTCGGTTTCAGTTCTCATGGAAGCATCCTACCT
>JAQGPI010000564.1 GCA_028293175.1 Verrucomicrobiaceae bacterium
TCCGGATATGTAGGTCTTACCACCGGCGCTTGTTTTGCCGAAGCAGGTCATCAAGTGGTCTGCGTGGACAACAACGCTGAAAAGGTCAAAACCCTCCAGGCGGGGCGCATTCCGATCTATGAGCCCGGGCTGGAGCCCATGATCCGCAAGAACGTAGCCGCGAAACGCCTGCGTTTCACCACCAGTACGGAAGAAGGCGTGGATCACGGCGAGGTGCTGTTCATTGCGGTGCCTACCCCACCCCAGCCAGATGGCAGCGTGGATCTCAGTTTCGTGGAGAAGGTGGCGCGTGAGATCGCCGGCTTCCTCGACAGCTATCGCGTGGTGGTGGACAAGAGCACCGTGCCAGTGAAAACCGGTGAACGCGTGGCTCAGACCATCCGCCGTTATGCCCGGCCTGGCGTGGAATTTGATGTCGTAAGCAATCCGGAGTTCCTCCGTGAAGGCAGCGCGGTGGAAGACCTCATGAAGCCGGACCGCATCGTGATCGGCGGCAACAGTGACCGCGCCCTTGCCATCATGCAGAAAGTTTATGAGCCCTTCGTCGCCCCAGTCCTGGTGACGGATATCAACAGCGCCGAGCTGATCAAGCACGCTGCGAACAGCTTCCTGGCCTTAAAAATCAGCTACATCAATGCGCTCTCCGAGATCTGCGAAGCGGCTGGCGCGGATGTGCTGAAGGTGGCTGATGGCATCGGTACGGACAAGCGTATTGGCCGGTCCTTCCTCAATGCTGGTCTGGGCTACGGCGGCTCCTGCTTCCCCAAGGACATCTCTGCTTTCATTGCCATCAGCGACCAACTCGGCACGCCTTTCACTCTGCTTAAGGAGGTGGAGAAAATCAACCTGCGCCAGCTCGATCGTTTCCTGGATTCCATCCGCGAGGCTCTGTGGGTGTTGAAGGACAAGAAGCTCACCGTTTGGGGTCTAAGCTTCAAGCCCAACACGGATGACGTGCGCAGTTCCGTAGCCATTAACCTGGTGGAACGCCTTGTCGCTGAGGGTGCGCACGTTACGGCCTTTGATCCGAAGGCGATGGACAAGGCCCGCGAACTTCCCTTTGCGGATAAGATCACGTTTGCTAGCAGCGCCATGGAAGCAGCGGAGGATTCCGAAGCGCTGATCATCGCCACCGAATGGCCGGAATTCGCCGCTATCGATCTGGCAGAATTACGCGACAAGATGCGCACGCCACTGATCTTTGATGGTCGTAACCTGCTTGATCCGGTAGCCGCCAACAGCTTCGGCTTCCAGTACCGTGGCATCGGTCGCGGTGTCACGCATGAGGAGCGTTCAGCGTAATTTTATCTGATGCCTTCAAGCCGCAAACTCGCCCTCGACGTCCTGCAAGAATGGAACCGGGGCGAGCAGTATGCCTCAGCCCTGATCGATGAGGCGGTCACCGCCCATCGCCTGGACCCACGCGATGCAGCATTGCTCCAGACCATCGTACTTGGCTGCCTGCGCCATCTGTCGTTGCTCGATCATTGGATCGATGGCCTTACGGACGGCAAGCATTTAGAACGGGAGGCGGAATGGATTCTGCGCTGTGGCCTCGTACAGTTGCTTATTCTCAATATGCCGCCGCATGCAGTGGTGAATGAAACTGTCGGCCTTGCAGGCCGTGTCCGCGGTCTTGTGAATGCCGTGCTGCGTCGCGCAGATCGTGAGCGCCCGGCAATCATGGCGGAGCGTCCCACACTGCCACCCTGGATCGCTTATTCCCATCCGGATTTCCTCGTGCAGCGCTGGACGAAGGAATTCGGCGTTGATCAAGCGAAAGCCTTGTGCGTGTGGAACCAGGAGCCGTCCTCTGTCTATGTGCGGGTGAATGAACTGGTGCGCGATGCCTTGTCTTTAGTGAAGCAGGCGCCCGGCATCGAAGACATCGGCGACGGCTTCTACCACTGTGACAATTTACCGCGCGCCGCGTTAGCTGCAGGTGCTTGTTATGCTCAAGACCCTAGCACGGCCGCCGCACCGCGCCTGCTAAATCCACAGCCCGGCGAAACCGTGCTCGATGCCTGCGCCGCGCCCGGCGGCAAGACGGCGTTGCTCGCACAGCTCATGGGCAACCAGGGCACGATCATTGCCAGCGATTCCTCATCCGCACGCATCCGCCGTCTCACCGGCAATCTGAAACGCATGCAGGTGGCCAATACCACAGTTCATCTTTACGACTGGTTAAAGGGTGGGCCGTTTCCGTGGGGCGATCTGCGCTTTGACCGCATCCTGCTTGATGTCCCCTGCTCCAATACGGGCGTGATGCGCCGCCGAGTAGATGTGCGCTGGCGGTTGAAACTGGAGGAATTCAAGGCTGTCGCCTCGCTTCAACTTCAACTCATCAAAGCTGCGGTGTCAGCGCTCAAGTCGGGCGGAACCCTTGTTTACAGCACGTGCAGCCTGGATGCTGAAGAGAACCAGCAGGTGATCGAAAAGGCGCTGGCGGTGATCCCCTCCCTACGGCTGGAAGACACCCGACAGATCCTTCCCCAACGCGATGGCTTTGATGGTGCGTATGCGGCGAAGCTGGTGCTTTCCTGAGGTCAGGCTTCCTTGCCCCAGGCCGAGATCGCCCGGCTTAGCTGATTGAAATCCACGGGCTTGATCAGATGCGTCTCGAAGCCTGCGGCATGCGAGCGGTTCATGTCATCCTGCATCCCGTAACCGCTGAGAGCGATGCCGCGCAGTTGATGGCGGTCACGAAGCTGCTCCATCAATTCTGATCCCGTGCCATCGGGCAGGCCGAGATCGGAGATAACGCCATCAAACCCTTCTTTGGCGGCAGCCTCCAACGCTTCAGCCACCGTGGTGGCGGTGACCACATAATGCCCGGCCCGACGAAGCAGCAGGGAGATCACTTTGAGCGTGGGCGCGTGATCATCCACAAGCAGCAGGCGCAGCGGCGTTCTCGTGCCAGCGGTAAAATGATGCGGCTCGTCACCGAAAGAATCCCCCACCCCATGCGGCGGTGCCGTGGCTCCTGGCAGCTCCACAGTGAACGTCGCCCCCTGGTGCAGGCCGGGGCTGCTCACAGTAAGGTGACCGCCGTGCAAGTCCACCACGCTGCGTGCAATGGACAGCCCTAGGCCGAGGCCGCCGAAACGATGATCCCCACTGAGCACTCCCTGGTCGAAAGGCAGGAAGATGCGCTCCATCACCTTCGGCTCAATCCCAATGCCGGAGTCCTGGACTTCGATGCACAAGTGGTCCTCGCCTTCATCACGAGTGCGGATGGTGATGTGGCCACCGCGGGGAGTGAACTTAACAGCATTGCGCAGCAAGTTCCAGATCACCTGCTGGAAGCGCGCGGGATCTGCATGCAGTCCGCTATGATGAGCGCCAAGTTCGCGCGAGAACTGGATGCCCTTGGCCTGCGCGTCTTCGCGCACAATGTCGATAGCCAGCCCGATCAGTGAATGGGCGTCGCAGAATTGGGTGTGGAGGCGCAGCTTGCCCTTTGCAATGGAAGTGAGGTCGAGCAGGTCGTCGATCAGCCGGGCTTCCAGTGCAATGTTGCGCTCCACCATGCCGAGTTGCTCACGCGCATCTGCAGGCAGGCGCTCGTCCTCCCGCAACGCTGCAGCCATCATCAGCACCGGTGTCAGAGGCGTGCGCAATTCATGCGACAGAGCAGCGAGAAAATCATCCTTCGCATGGCTGGCGCGCTCCGCTTCACTTTGCGCGGTTTTCAGTTCGTGAATCTCGGTGTTGGTGCCAAACCACCGTGTCGTATTGCCTTCGCCATCCTGCATCGGCGCGGCACGCACGAGGAACCAGCGGTAAGAGCCATCCTTGCCCCGCAGTCTGAATTCCACATTGTACCGCTTGCTAGAAACCAGAGATTGCTGCCAGCTTTTCAGGGCATCCGGCAAATCGTCGGGGTGAACAAACTGCGCCCAGGCAGTACCAAGGATTTGATCCAGGTCCACGCCGAAGTAATCCACGCATTCGCTATTGGCGAAATCCAACTCGCCATTGAGACCGGCCGTCCATACCTGCAAGGACACTACCTCTGCCAGCATGCGGAAACGCTCCTCTGCCTGCGCCCGTTCCGTGACATCGCGCAGTACCACGTGAATGGCGGGTTTGTCCTGCCAGGTGATGGCCACGGCGGACACCTCTGCATCAAGGGTCTGCCCGTCCTCCTGAAGCCATTTTTCCTGAAGCGGGGGTGCCGGCCCGGCGAGTGACATCAATCTGTCGATTCGCTCCAGCACTTGCGGTCGTGATCCGGGGTGTACCCGCTCCAAGGGCGAACTGCCCATGATGGAATCACCCAAAAGCCTCTTGGCGGCGTGGTTGGCGAATACCACCGTGTTGTCTTGATTCACGATGACGGCCTCCGGACTTAGCTCAACGAGGGACCGGTAGCGCTGCTCACTCTCTTCCAGAGCCATGGTCACACGTTTGATCTCCGTGACGTCGCGAGTGAAGCAACGGGTGTGGACGAAATGCCCGTCCTTCCTGTACACGCTGGAATGGATCAGCACATCGCGGATGGAGCCATCCTTGGCCCGGAGGCGGGCCGGTTCATCCAGCAGCACGTCACCTGCTCCCAGGCGGCGCAAGATCTTGCCGATAACGGCGGCATCCACATGGAAATCCGCGATGTGATGTCCCACGTACTCTTCCTCGTTGTAACCCAGCATCTGGAGTTCGGCTGCGTTCACCTGCAGAATGATGCCGTCGGCATTTACCCAATGCAGGCCCAGGGCGGCGTTTTGAAAGCAGTCCGCCAGTTCCTCCTCCCGCGCCCGCAGACTTTCCTCCTCCATCACGCGGATGGCGGAGGCATGGTTGAGAAAGCGGGCCGTCCTGGCTATCACCAGCGTGAATATCGCTATCACGATGGTAGCAAACGTAGCAGTGCCCATCCCGGTATCAAACCACCCTCGGCCCTGGCCCAGCACGCGCAGCCAACCCAGCAAGGCGGGTACCCCAATCGCCGCCGGCAGCAGCCGCCGCGCCATGATACCGCCCATGTGCGGGCTCAGGCAGGTGGCCATGAGGCTCCGGTTAGGACGCGCAAATAGGATGCCCAGGCAAAGGAGCAAAAAGGCCGCTACCGTATGCAGGCCAATGGTGAGATAGCGGGAAAATGGTGACTGCCAGCCCCCGCCATATAGATAAGACAGGCAGATAAGAATGGTAACGCACACGGCTGCCGCCGCCAAATAGGGCGTGAGATACCGTCCACTGCGAAAGCGGAAATCCATCAGCATCAGCGCCGCTCCCGACAACATCAGCATCGACGCTGAAGCGGGACCCAGCCGCCCGGGAATAGACCTGCCCGCCTGCTCCTGAGTCTCCGTGGCTATCAGCATGTCGATGCCAAGATCGATTTGCCACACATGCTCAATCATCGTCAGCAGGCCGATGAGGGCCATCAAGGCCGCACAGCCCTGGGCAATGCGCCGCTGCCAACGCTTCACGTCATCATCTTTTAGCAACCACAAGGCCGTACCCGCTAGGATCAGGCACAGGGCCATGTTCGCCTTCATCGTCACCAGCACAGGGTGAATCCGCGTCAGGATAGGAATGCCAAAGAGCCAGCCAGCCATGGTAGCCGTGCCAATGCCAGTCACCGCCACAGCGCAAAAGCGCGTCATGGCCTCGGTGTTTACCGAATGAGGGGCGAGCTGGGAGTCGGGCATTCTGGGAGAAACTATTTAAGAATCGAGATGCGGGCCGCTACTTTGTCGGTGGATGACATCTGCCGCAAGGTTTTCCCCCTGCCTCCCCTTCCACGATTATCCCAAAAAAACGGGCGACCATCACTGGCCGCCCGTCTAAAGATGATCTCTGCTAAACCTTACGCTACCTTGTACTCGCCGCGATACTCGCGGGTGAGCCACTTCGGATCGCCACCACTGATGAACTCGCGCTTGGTGGGGTTCCACTTGATGTGGGCACCGTGCCAGTAGGCCATGTTCATGAGATGGCAGGAGATCGCCGTGGTTGCGCCGATTTCCACGTCGCAGATGGGCTTGGTGCGGTTGCGCACGGCCTGGAGGAAATCCTCGTGATGCTCCTTGGAGTCGTACAGCTTGATCTTGGCGTTCTTCAGGAACTCGTTTTCGGCGAAGGTAACTTCACGCAGCAGCGTGGTCTTCTTGCAGGCTTCGTCGGCCTTGTCGTAGTAGAACTTGGTCGCGCCCTTGATCACCAGCTTGAACTTGCCGCGATTCACATGCACTTCGCCGTCCGTGCCGTAGAAGGACACGCCAAAGCCTTCGCCGTGGGTGAGGATCACGCCGTTGTCATACACTAGCTTGGCACCGCGCTTGGCAGTTTCCCAGCCTTCCGGCGCGATGACTTCCACCGGGCCGGTGGCATCCACACCCATGCCCCATTGAGCGATGTCGATGTGATGCGCGCCCCAGTCGGTAATCATGCCGCCGCCGAATTCACGCGTCTTGCGCCAGTTCGGGAAGGTCTGGCAAGGGCCGCGAGGGCTCAGCTCATGGTTGTAAGGCACCACAGGACCCGGTCCGCACCAGCGATCCCAGTCGAGGCCGGGCTCCATTGCTTCTTCGGGATAGGCGTTGGGGGCGGCAGGGTCGCCGAAGGAGGTGGTGATGGTCTTGACCGTGCCGATCACTCCATTCTGCACCAGCTCGGCAGCCACGCGGAATTCCTTCATGGAGCGCTGCATGGAACCCGTCTGAAACACCCGGTTGTTGCCCCGGATGGCAGCGGTGAGGGCGAGTGCTTCGTGGACATTGTGAGTGAGAGGCTTCTCACCAAAGATGTCCTTGCCAGCCTTGGCAGCGGCGATGCCAGCGATGGCATGCCAATGATCCGGCGTGGCGATGCAGACCACGTCGATGTCCTTGCGCGCCAGCATCTCATTGAAGTCATTGTAGGCGACCACATCGCTGTTCATGTACTTCTTGTCTGCGCGAGCCTTAGCGTCTTCGCGGCGAGTCTTGTCCACATCGCAGACCGCGATCACTTGGGTGTCAGTGCGGCCCAGGAAGTGGCCCAGATGGCCGCCGTTTTGCTTGCCCATGCCGATCAAGCCCACGCCCAACTTGCTGTTGGGGGCAGTGTCGGCGGACCAGACGCGCGATGGCAGGATGAACGGTGCGCCAGCAGCTCCGGCTGCGGCGGCAAGAAAGTTACGGCGTGATGTATTGCTCATGATGTTTTGAAAAAGGACAATTTGGCGGGAAAGCCAGTACGTACCGGACAGCCCGCTTTTCTCTCAGGAACCGGACAAAATTACACGCTCTATTTCCATGTCACCTCGTGGGAGAGCATCGTGTCATCGTCGAAGGCGAAACGACCGGTGAAGTGCTTCTTGTGAACGAGCACCTCCTCCAGCCAGAAACGGTCGTCCGCCCACATCTCGTGCAGGGGCAGGGCGTTCAGCGGGGTCCACAGCGGCAGTGCCTCCGGCGTCTCCGTCGGTTCGCCCTCCCAGCGGGTGGCGCGAAAGACGGCCACGGTCATTGCCAGCCCATCGGTGAACTGGAACCATAGGTCACCGTACTTCACCGGGTCGAGCGCGGTCACGTGCAGCTCTTCCTGAGTCTCGCGGATGGCACATTCCATTTCAGTTTCACCCGGATCAAGCTTACCGCCAGGGCCGTTGATTTTGCCCGCGCCTAATCCGCGCTTCTTGCGGATGAAGAGCACCTGCTGGCGGACTTCGTCCACAATGAACATGAGGGTGGCGCGTTGGTTGGGCTGCCAGGTGGTCCAGTCAATCTGCATAGGGGGCCTGTTCTTCGATGCTGCGGGGGCTGGATGCGAGGGAAAAGGATCAGGGCTTCAAGCTCGCAGGCAAGGACTCCATTTCCTCGCGGGCAGTCTTTCCAGCCGGTTTGGTGAGAATGAACACTACGCCGCCGATCAAGCCCCAGAAGACATTGAACATCCAGCCAGCAAGCGAGCCCGCCACAGCGGTGGAGGCTGGCATGCCGCTAAAGGCCGACATCAGCGTTTGGAAGGTCTTCTCTCGCACGCCCAGGCCGGAGATGCTGATGGGTAAAGCGGCGGCCATATCCACCACCGGCATGGCGATCATCACCGGCAGCAGATGCGCCTGCCCGCCCACGCCGCGCACGCCGCAGTAGAAGGCGAAGAACGTGAAGAAGAAAACGAATACCGAAATGAAGGTGGCGAACAGCGATGAGCGCCATGCCGTCCACATCGGCAAAAAACTCTCCTCCGTCTTGAGCATGAAGGGGTGGTTCAGCAGGCGCGGGAAGTACTGGCGACCCCACTTCATTGCCGCAGGCGAAAGTGAAACCACGGAAAGCGCAATGCCCACCGAGGACACCAGCAAAAACGTGGAGAATCCACTCAATAGGCCTCGCACCTCCTCCGCTTGTCCCGGCCATTGTTTCAATGCCGCAAGGCCGACCCCGAGATACACGAAAGCCATGGAGACAAGACCCGTAAGGTGGTCAATGACAATGCTGGCACCAATGGCCATGCCTTGACGCGGAAAATGCCGCCGGATGGCGAGCACGCGATAAGTGTCTGTTCCGATAGGACCCAGCGAAGTGATATTGAACAAGCTGCTGACCAGCGTGGCGCGGAAGGTGAGGCCGAACGAAGCGCCTGGCACCTGCTGCCTCAGCACGATCCACCAGCGCCAAGCATGGACTAGGATGCTCAAGCCCACGCTTCCCAAGCCCGCAAGGCTCCACTGCCATTCCTGCCCGAGGCTGCGCAGGTGGGGCAGCATCTGGTCATTCAGCGAATGATCGCGAAACACCAGGGCAAGCAATCCCGCACTGATGAGAAAGCGCAGGAGGATGGAAAGGAAGCGCGACATGCGGAACAAAAGCCGGGCGTTATGAAACGCTCAACCAACGTCCTCCCTTGCCCGTGATGGTGATGACCCCGTAATGCTCAATCCTTCGCCTCAATGGCAGCGGCAATCGTGTTCACCGTTTGCAGGATATCCTTGGCCTTGCTCTGATCGGCAATTTTGAGGCCGAAGTTCTTTTCCAGCGCCACCACCAGTTGCAGGGCGTCCACAGAGTCGAGGCCGATACCGCCGGGGCCAAACAGAGGGCTGTCATCGCCGATCTCCTCGGCAGAGACTTCCAGCATCAAATTGCTGGTCATCACGTCTTTGATACGCTGTTGAAGTGTCATGCGGTGTCGGTCAGAAAATACGAGGGACACTTACCCTCACACCAGGCCGCCGTCCATTTTTAAAGTCGTGCCAGTGATATAGCTCGCATCAACACTGGCAAGAAAGAAAACGGCCGCGCCGATCTCGCTTGCCTTGGCAAATCGACGCATGGGCACCTGTTTTTGTACGGCCTTGCGCTGCTCGTCCGTCCACTCCGGCGGTGTGGCCCCCTCGATGTGGGCCGGGGCGATGGCGTTCACAGTGATGCCCATACGCGCCGTCTCCTTGGCGAGGCTCTGCGTGAGGCCAATCACGCCAGCTTTCGCCGCCGAGTAATTCGTCTGCCCCGCTGGCGAATGCAGAGCACTGAGGGAAGCGATGTTGATGATGCGGCCAAACCGGTGCTGCATCATAGGGTTAATCACCGCCTGACAGCCGAGAAAAACCGAGTGCAGGTTGGCAGTGATAACGCTGTGCCATTGCTCAGAGGTCATCGTCGCAAGCAAGGCATCGTCGTGCGAGCCCGCATTGTTCACCAGCACGGCGAATGGCAACTCTTGCGCCGAGATGTGCTGAAGCGCCGCCGTCCAAGCCTCCGCACTCGTGACTTCCAACGGCAAGATCACCGCCCGCCCCGGGTACAGCGCCGCCAGTTCCTCCACCCGGTCCCGACCGCTGCGCACACCCAAAAACACCCGGCTCTCCGGCTCGCGCTCAAGAAAACAGGAAGCGATGGCATGACCCAGGACGCCATTGGCGCCGGTAACAAGGATGCTGCGGGGAGGCGGGATCGGCATGAAGGCCGCATAGGAGCGCGGATTGTCGGTTTTCACAAGCGCTTGGCGCTTCCGACACCTCTCAGCCCGGAAGCATCGACCCAAACCCAGCCTTTACGAATGGCGCTTTTCCTGCTCTCTAGACGCACCCCCAAACGCCTTTTTCCCAACATGTCCAAGGAATCCCCGGTCCATCTCAAGGACATCACTTTTTTAGGTCAGCAGAACTTGCCTTCGGCAGGGTTCATGATCGTGCCTAGCTCCATGGGCTACAACGATCTGCTGGGCCTTGAGGCGGTGCTGGGTGAGCGGGGCCGTATCTACATCATGGAGGATGAGGGCGGGCTCGATCCGCAGTTGAAGGCGCACTTGGAAAATGGGCATGTGACCATGCTGGTGATCCAGCCCCAAACGACGGACGTGGTGGCCTATCGCGCGGCCATGAAGGAAGCGGCAGATGTCGGCTCCGTGGTGATCTACCTGCCTGCCGATGCAGCCACGCTGACGGCCCCCTTGACCACGGTGCCCGGTGCGAAGCTGGAGTTTCTTTTGAAGGCGGAGATTCCGGTGGTGCCGGTGTATGTGCATCATCGGAAGGCGACGGCACTGGCGATTGAAGGAAGCATCTCGCCCACGGAGACGACCATGGCGTTTGATGCGCCGCTGGAAGGTCCGGAGCTGACGCTGGCGGGTTACCAGGAAAGCCTGATGCGCCTGGCAGAGCAATGTTTCGCCCGCAATCCGGCCCTCGACATAAGCCTGGGCTATGCGCTTCTTCAGGGCCTTAAAAAGCATGGCACTACGAATTCGGTCTTCGATGGCAAGGACGGCGGCGAACTGCGTTTCGACAAAATCCTGGCCGCCGCCATCGTGCTGGGACTGCACATCCGCACCCAGACGAAGAAGCAGCGCGTGGGCATCATTCTGCCTCCATCGCCCATCGGCCTCATCGCAAACATCGCGGTGCTGCTGATAGGCAAGACGCCGGTGAACCTGAACTTCACGGCGGGCCGGGATTCGATTTCAAGTGCGATGAAGCAGGCGGATATGGACTGCTTCCTCACGGCAGACACCTTTGTACGCAAGATGCAGAGCTTCCCCTGGCCACCGCTGAAGGAGCTCACCATGCTTGAGCGGCTGATGCCGACGCTGCAAAACAAAATCAAGCTCTGGTACGTGCTGAGCAAGGCGCTGCCAGTGCCGCTGCTGGCCATGGCCCTGGGCCTTTCGCGCAAGGGCGGCAGTCGCGAAGCGACGCTGCTTTTCACCAGCGGCAGCTCCGGCGAGCCGAAAGGCGTGGTGCTCACCCACCGCAATCTCATCGCCAACGTGTCACAGTTCGGCAGCCGACTGAGCCTGAAGAACACCGACACCATCATGGCCTGCCTGCCGCTGTTTCACAGCTTCGGCTGCACGGTGACACTATGGTACCCTGTGATACAGGGATTGAACGTGGTCACCTACCCCACGCCGATGGAGACCAAGAAGCTGGCGGAGCTGGTGCAGAAGCACAAGGTTTCCCTCATGATTACCACGCCCACCTTCCTGCGCGGCTATCTGAAGGGCGTGAACCGCGAACAGCTCGCCAGCCTGAAGTTGGTGGTGACGGGCGCGGAAAAACTGCCCCGCTCTGTCGCGGACGCCTTTGAGGCGCGTTTCGGCAAGACAGTCATGGAAGGCTACGGGCTGACGGAAACGTCGCCCGCCTCCAACGTAAACCTGCCAGACCCCGCGCCTGTGGGCGCTGAGCACTCACACCCGGTGCTGCCCGGCGGGCGCGCCGGATCGGTGGGCCAGTTGCTGCCGGGGCTGGCTGTACGCATCACGCACCCAGATACCGGCGAACGCCTCTCGGTGCATCAGACAGGCATCATCTGGTTCAAGGGAGCGAATGTTTTCACTGGCTACTTGAACGATCCAAAACGCACGGCGGATGTGCTCGACAAGCAGGGCTGGTTCCGCTCTGGGGACGTGGGCCGCATGGACATGGATGGCTTCCTTTACATTGAGGGCCGTCTCTCTCGCTTCTCCAAAATTGCGGGCGAAATGGTGCCTCATGAAACGGTCGAGGAAGCTGTGATCAAGGCCATGGGCCTCGAAAATGAGTCCACGCGCAAGATCGTCATCACCGGTGTGCCGGATGCGGAAAAGGGCGAGGCGCTCGTGCTCATCAGCACCCTCCCAGGCCAGCCCGAGCATCTTGAAATCGTGGAACTGCGCTACCGTCTCATTGAGCGGGGCGTGCCAACATTGTGGATTCCCAAGAAGATGGTCCGCGTGGAGGACATTCCCGTTCTTGCCTCGGGCAAGCTGGACGTGAAGGCCTGCGAGCTTATTGCGCGCAAGGCATGACATGAGATAGTACCGGGACTATGGAAGAAACGCCGCCCAGTCCCGCCCCGCCCGCGCCGCCTTCCGGCTGCTTCAAGTGGCTGTGCATTACGATCATCTCCACGGCGGCCATTGCAGGCTTCGTCACCTTAAAGACCTGCTCCACCACTGTGGGCGGCATCAAGGCGGCGGCGGATGTTATCGCCTCCATTCCTGACAAGTTTTCATCAACGAAGATCACCGATACCTTCCGTGAAAAACTCAAGAGCATCACTCCCACCCATGGCGACATTCTGGAGGTGGCGGTGGTGGAGCGTGATGAGACGCTGACGCGTTCAGACATGAAGACGACGCTCTTCAATATCGTGTACTTGGGCACCACCACTTCGGAGATTCGCGTGCCCGCCGTCTATCGTTATCACGTGAAGCTGAGCGAGGATTGGAAGCTGGGCAGCCATGGCAGCACCTGCGTGGTGATCGCCCCGCAGATCCGCCTCAGCGATCCGCCTGCCATCCGCACTGACAAGCTGGAGACCAATAGCAAGGCCGGTTGGATGCGTTTCAATTCCTCCGCCAATCTCACATCGCTACTGAAGAATGTGACGCCCATGCTGTCGCAGCGCGCCAGCAATCCCACGCACATCGAGGAGGTGCGTGAAGCCTCTCGCAAGGCGGTGGCCGAGTTCGTGCGCAACTGGCTGATCTCCGAGAACCAATGGCGCGAGAAGGGCTTCACGGACATCATCATCGTCTTCCCCGACGAGCCTGCGGCCAAGTCGCTGCAGGATGCTCAAACCCAGAAGCCAGCCCTCAACTGGCTGCCCTGAGGGCACGACGCTTTGGCAACTGCGCTGAAAGCTTGCCCCTTCACCGTTCGCTTTGTCTTTTCAACCTACCATGACTCGCTGGCCCTTCCTCCTCACCCTCGGCACCTGTTTCATCGCCTCACCATTGCGCGCCGAGGCGTTGTGGCCGGAGTTTCGCGGACCCACGGCGCAAGGCCATTCGACGGCCACAGGGCTACCCACCGAATGGGCGCCGGATAAGAACATCGTGTGGCGCATCGAGCCTCCTGGTCGCGGCTGGTCTTCGCCAGTGGTGGCAGATGGCCACGTCTTCTTCACATACGCAACGGAAGTGGTTCCGGATACTGGGATAGGCTTGCATACAATCGCGCTAGAAGCGGCCACGGGCAAGGTGCTGTGGGATACGGAGGTTTTTCGCAGCACAGACCCCGCACTGCTGCGCATGCATCAGAAAAACAGCCACGCCAGCCCCACGCCCATCATTGATGGCAGCCACATCTACGTGCACTTCGGCCAGCATGGCAGCGCCTGTTTGAAGGACTCAGGCAAAGTCGTGTGGACCTCACGCGAGCATCCCTATGTGGCTGTTCATGGCAGTGGCGGCAGCCCCGTATTGGTGGATGGCGTGCTGATCTATAACGCTGATGCAGAAGCTGATCCGCAAGTCATCGCGCTTGATAAATCTACCGGCAAAACGCGCTGGGTGGTGAAGCGTACCAGCAATGCCAAGAAGAAGTTCTCTTTCTCCACACCGCTGGTCATTGAGGTGATCGGCCAGAAACAGGTCATCACGCCCGGCAGCGGTATTGTGCAGGCCTTGAACCCCAAGGATGGCAGTGAGATCTGGCATGTGACGTATGACCAAGGCTACTCGGTGGTGCCTCGCCCCATCTTTGCCCATGGCATGATCTTCATGAGCACAGGCTATGACAAGCCGCAGGGCCTCGCGATCAAGGTCGATGCGGAGAGCAAGGGCGATGTCACCGCCACACACATGGTCTGGCAGGAAACCAAGTATGTGCCGCACAATCCCTCCATGCTAGTGGTGGGCGATGAGCTGTACATGCTGGCCGACAACGGCCTGTTTTCGGCTCGCGATGCCAAGACTAATACAGTGTATTTTGAGGAGCGCCTGCTGGGCCCCAGCTCTTCCTCCCTGCTGTATGCAGACGGGCTGATCTATGCCATTGATGAGAAAGGCGCCTCCGCAGTCGTGAAGCCCGGCAAGACGCTGGAAGTGGTGGCCAAAAACGAGCTGAATGAAAAGACCCTCGCCTCCATGGCGGTATGCGACAACGACCTGCTCATCCGCACCGAGAAGGCGGTGTATCGCGTGGGGAAGAAGTAGGGGCTGGAATTTCGCCATGAACTCCGTCCCATCCACATGGCTGGCCGAACTCAAGGTCCTGGCTCCGCCACCCCCGGAACCTCGGTACGGCAGCGGCGACTGGGCGGCTGTGGCATCCCGGTTGGGGGCAGAATTGCCGTCTGACTATGTGGAGCTTGTGAAGGACTATGGGGTAGGCCAGTTTGACAAATTCATTGTTCTGCTTTCTCCGTTCTGTCCCGGGGAGTTTCACAACCTCCTCGTCGCACTGAGTGACCTCCACGATGCGACACAATATACAATTGCGGATGGCACGCCGGGATTTCCCTACACCCCTTTTCAAGACAAGAGAGGGTTACTTCCATTCGCATGGACTGCGAATGATGACTGGATGTTTTGGCAAAGTGAGTCTGATGATCCGGAATCGTGGACGACGAGGATATTCTCCAACAGGTCAGGAACCTATGAAGATTTTCCGATGGGAGCGACAGCTTTGCTGTGCAAGCTGTTCTCCAGAGAGGTCAAGACGACCATGTTTCCGGACGATTTTCCGTCAATGCCCCGGTCAAAGGTTAAGTTTGAGCAGTTTTGAATCAACCATGAGTTGCCGAGGGCATCGTTCTATGAACCTATATTTTAAACACTCCAGAATGGCCGTCATGGCATTTGGGTTCATCGCATTGGTGAGCGCCATCGCCACCACTCGCGCGGCAGAACGTTGGGTGTACGCTCCCTCGAACTATCAAGTGGAAGCCGAGGCCGACCGCATCATCGCCCTGATGAAGCGAGCCAAGGCCTGCGGCTATACGCATTTTCTGCTCACGGATTCGAAGTTCTCCCGCGTGCCCACCTTGCCAAAGAAGTACTTTGCCAATGTAGCCCGAGTGAAGGCCGCGGCCCAGGAAACAGGCATTCAACTGGTGCCGGGCTTGTTTGGTGTGGGATACTCCAATGACTTGTTGTCGAACGACCCCAACCTCGCTGAGGGGCTGCCGGTGAAGGATGCGCTGTTCGTGGTGAAGGACTTCGTCGCCAGTCACGTGCCGGAGCCTGAGATTGCCTTCAAAGGTGCGAGCCTTGCCAGCCCGAAGGGCTGGGGTTTTGTGGATGACAACCTTGTGAGTGACGACGGCGCACTGCGTTCCGATGCGACGGATCGCAACGCACGCTTCAGCCAGAAGATGACGGTGCAGCCCTTCCGCCAGTACCACATCTCGGTATGGCTAAAGACGAAGGACTTCGCCGGCGGCAGGGCAGAAATCAAGGCCATGGCGGGCAACCGCCAGCTTAATTACACCTATCTGCATGCAAAACCGGAACAAGAGTGGACGCAGCAGCACATCACCTTCAACTCGCTCGACAACAAGGAGGTAGGCATCTACTTCGGCGTGTGGGGCGGCCACAAGGGCAGCCTGTGGTGGCGCACACCCGCCATCGAAGAATGCGGACTGGTGAACCTGCTGCGACGCCCCGGCGCTCCGTTTGTCGTGAGGACGGAAGACGGCAGGACTTTGAAGGAAGGCGTGGACTACGAGCCCGTCGCTGACCCCAAGTTGGGAACCGTACCTTACCAGGGCGAATACGAGCCATGGCATAAACCGCCTAACATCCACGTAAAGGATATCGCCGATGGCGTACGCCTTCGCGTGTCGTATTACCATCCTCACATTGTCTATGAAGGACAGGTCTGCGCCTGCGTCAGCGAGCCCGCCTTTGACGCCCTGCTCAAACGACAAGCCAGCGATGTCCACCAAGTTTGGAATGCAGCCAGCTACATGATGGGCCATGATGAATGGCGCGTAATGAACTGGTGCGAAGCCTGCCAGCAGCGCCATCTCACCCCGGGCCAAATCGTCGCTGAAAGCGCCAAAGCCTGCGTGGACATCCTGCACGCTACCGCTCCGAATGCGCGAACCTTTGTCTGGAGCGATATGTTCGACCCCGTGCACAACGCCAAACCCAATTACTATCTCGTGAACGGTGATATCACTGGCTCCTGGGACGGGCTGAGCAAGGATGTAATTCTCGTGAATTGGAACTCCGGCGAAGCGGGAAAGAGCCTCCCTTTTTTTGCGGAGCGTGGTCACCGCCAGCTTGTCGCAGGCTATTACGACGCCCCAGTGGAGAAAACGCGCCAATGGTTGGACAAGGCAAAGTCCGTGCACGGCATCATTGGCGTTATGTACACCACCTGGCGCAACAACTACGATGAGCTGGAGCATTTCAGCAAGATGCTGGACGAAGCAGGCTATTGATTGCCGCCTCGCCGGGTAGCCGTGCCGTATCGTGTCCGCATGGCCATTCACACGCTCCAGTCACGGCAGGTTATCAAGGCCAGTCTCCAGCAAGCCTGGGCTTTCTTTTCCAGCCCGCGCAATCTCTCCCGCATCACTCCGCCAGAGATGGGATTCACCATCCTTTCAGAGCTGCCTGAAAGCATGTTTCCTGGCATGATGATCGAGTACAAGGTGACGCCATTGTTTGGCATTCCGCTCACCTGGCTCACCGAAATTTCGCATGTGAAGGAGCGGGAGCTCTTTGTCGATGAACAACGCGTCGGCCCTTATGCCATCTGGCACCACGAGCACCATTTTCGCGATCTCGGCGACGGTCGCGTGGAGATGCATGACAGGGTCACTTATGTTCCCCCCTTCGGCCTGTTAGGCGAACTCGTGCATCCATTTATCATTAAGCCTCAGCTCGACCGCATCTTTGCTCATCGCGAGAAAGCGGTGAATGAGCTCTTTGGTTGAAGACCTCAGGCAATGATTTCCTTGACCAGCTCGCCGTACACATCGGTGAGTCGGAAATCACGGCCAATGAGCGCAAGCGCGGCTCGTTGGAATAACTCATGTTTCGATGCCTCATAAGAACTTATGATCGGCGTTAGGCGATCAAGGCTTTCACGACCTCGCCGGAAACATCGGTGAGCCGGTAATCGCGGCCGCTGTAGCGATAGGTCAGCTTTGTGTGGTCCATGCCCATCAGATGCAGGATAGTGGCATGCAAATCGTGAACGTGAACGCGATTCTCCGTGGCGTGCCAGCCAAACTCATCCGTAGCGCCATAAGTCGTACCGCCTTTCACGCCGCCGCCGGCCATCCACATGGTGAAGCCGAAGGGATGATGCTCGCGGCCGTTGTTGCCTTCCGCCGTCGGCGTGCGGCCAAATTCGCCGCCCCAGACGATGAGCGTGTCCTCCAGCAAGCCACGGGCCTTTAGGTCTTTGATCAGTGCAGCAACCGGCTTGTCTGTCGCCGCACAGTTGTTAGGCAGCTCGGTCTTCAGATTGCCGTGTTGATCCCAGAGCTGGCAGCTCGTGCGCTTGGATGTTGTAGTATGATACACTTGTACAGTGCGCACGCCGCGTTCGCTGAGCCGACGCGCCATCAGGCACTGGCGGGCAAAGGTTGCTGTGACCGGATCATCCAGGCCGTACATCTTCTTTGTGACCTCGCTTTCGCTGTCCACATCGAAGGCTTCGGGGGCCTGCATCTGCATGCGGAAGGCCAGCTCAAAAGACTGGATGCGGGCTTCCAGACGGGAGTCTTCCGCGCGTTCTGCGGCATGTGATTGATTGAGACGATGCAGCAGGTCGAGTTCCTGGCGCTGCCTATCGGGCTTGAAGCGGTCGTTGCCGAGATTGGCGATGGGATGCTTCAAGTCATTGACCAGCGTGCCCTGATACGTGGCGGGGAGGAAGCTGCTGCTCCACAAGGGTGCGCCCTGGGCGGGCTGCGCGGGGCTAATCACGACAAAGCCTGGCAGATCGTGATTCTCTGAGCCCAGGCCATATTGCAGCCAGGAGCCGAGGCTGGGCCGGGAGAAGGCCTGCTCGCCCGTGTTCATTTGCAGGCAGGCCCCGTTGTGATTGATATTGTCCGCCACCATGGAGCGAATCACGCACAACTCATCGGCGCAGGTGGCCAGGTTTGGCAGCAGCTCGGAGATCTCCACGCCGGACTGCCCATGCTTCTTGAAGCTCCAGGGCGAGGGCAGAAGATTACCGGTCTTGGTACGCTCCAGCTTGGGCTTTTCAAAGGGCAAAGGCTTGCCTTGATCCTGCATCAATCTCGGCTTGTGATCGAACAGGTCCACGTGCGATGGACCACCGGACATGAACAGATAAATCACCCGCTTGGCCTTCGGTGCATGTGTGGGAAACGCAACGCCAGCCTGCGCCTCATCTGCAAGCAACTGTGAGAGGCCCAGCATGCCAAAGCCGTTGCCAGCCGTGCGTAAGACCTGCCGACGAGTGAAGGATGGAGCTTCAATCAACATAAGCGAATTCGTTGGAACACAGCAGCGCGTGACACACTTGCTCCCAATCGAGAGAAGCGCTCACAGCCTGCTCCAGCACTTGCATTTCCTGTGGCGCAGGACGACGGTGAAACAGCTCATCATAGAGCCATACAATCCGTTCGCGCGCGGTCTTGCCAGCCTCGCGAAACATGCGTGTGCTGAGGGCTTTGGCTTGATCTAAGGCAAAGGGATGGTTGATCAACCACAAAGCCTGGGGGGCGACCGTTGAGTCGTTGCGGTTTTCTACAATCGTATTGGGATCGGCTCCATCAAACAGCATTTGGTAAGACGAGCGGTCCGAGCGAATCGTGGTGACATAGAGGGTGCGGCGCTTGCTGTTGATACCCGGCACGGAGGGCACGCCTTGAGCATCATCGAGTGAGCCCGTCACACAAAGCATGGCATCGCGAAGCTCTTCCGCACTCAAGCGGCGGCGGCTTTGCCGGGCGAGGCTCAGGTTTTCCGGATCCGCCTTCGAGCTCGTGCCTTGCACCTGCCTTTGGTAGGCCTGCGATGTC
>JAQGPI010000595.1 GCA_028293175.1 Verrucomicrobiaceae bacterium
TCGCGAGCGAGCAGGTCGATTACGAGTGCGAACTCGCGATCGTGATCGGCAAGCGCTGCAAGAACGTCAGCCGCGCCGACGCGCTCCAGTACGTGCTCGGATACACGTGTGCCAACGACGTCTCCGCCCGCGACTGGCAGATCGCCCGTGGCGGCAGCCAGTGGAGTCGCGGGAAGTTCTTCGACACGTTCTGCCCGCTGGGCCCGTGTCTCGTCACCGCCGACGAGATCCCGAACCCGAACGTGCTGAAGATCGCGACGATCCTCAACGGCCAACGCGTCCAGGAGTGGAATACGAACGACATGATCTTCGACGTGCCCACGCTGATCGAGTTCCTCAGCGGCAGCACGACGCTGATGCCCGGCACGGTGATCCTCACCGGCACGCCTCAAGGCGTGGGCATGGCCCGTACGCCGCCTGTGTGGCTCAAGGCTGGTGACAGCGTGACCATCAAGATCGAAAGGATCGGCTCGCTGACCAACCCCGTCGTGGATGAAGTGTGATACACCTTAGCCGATCACCGGCAGCTTGAACTCCTCGCGGTACTCTTCGTCCGCGAGCTTGTTCGCTTCATCGGCAAACTCGCCGGTGAAGCGCTCGGTTGCCGGGTCCATCGTCAGCCAGGGGCCAACGACGGCGAGGTCCACATCCATGTCGATCTTGTTCGCACGCAGGTTGCCATCGAAGTCTTCCAGGGTGGCCAGGGCTTCCTTGTCGCCCTTCAACCGTTCGTAAAGCTCCTCGCGCTTCATCTTCTTGCCCACCCGCCACGAGATATTGGCAAGGTGCGCCAGTGACGCGCTGAGGTATCCCTGGAGCACGCTCTGATTGTCACTGATGAGCTTGCCCTGGCGGATGGCCTCCAGCCAGGCCTTTTGGTGGCCGCCACCATCGCTCATGGAGAACTTCTTCACCGTGTCGCCCTTGTTGTCGTAGGCCTTCGATTCCGCGATGTAGCCGCCTTCACAGTGAATGATGTTGCCGGTGCGGATCCCCTTGTAAGCGGGCTCCGTCTTCCAGTTCATGTCTTTGGCAGGCAGGCCCCGGTTGTCGAATAACAGCGGTGGCCCTTCGGCATAGGCGAAAAGCGCCATCTGATTGTTAGGTGTCTGGCCGTTGTCCTCGTAGCCCCAGCGCGCGCCCAGGCTCATGGAACGCAACGGCATCTTCATCTGGTTCAAGGCCCAGCGCGCGACGTCGAGTTGATGCGGCCCCTGATTACCAATGTCGCCGTTGCCATAGTCCCAAAACCAGTGCCAGTCATAGTGGAACTGCTCGCGCATCACCGGTGCCATCGGCCGGGGACCGCTCCAGAGATTGTAATCCACCGTGCTTGGAACGTGGCGAGGCTCCTCGATCAGGCCGATGCTCTCGCGGCTCTTGAAATTGAGCCCACGTGACAAGGTGACCTTGCCTAGATGACCTTCGTTAGCCCAGGCGATAGCTTCAGCCCAGCCTGCATCCGACCGGCGCTGCATGCCGTGAGTGACAATCAAGTTGGGGCGCTTCGCAGCGGCTTCCACCAGCTTGCGGCCTTCGGCCAGATTGTGACATACCGGCTTCTCCACGTACACGTGCTTGCCATGCTGGATGGCGGTGAGGGCAATCAGCGTGTGCGTGTGATTGGGTGTGGCAATGATGATGCCGTCCACCTCCTTGTCCTCGCACAGCTTCCGGTAGTCCGTATACGTGCGGATCGTAAGTCCCGCCTTGGAAAAGGTGTCCTTCGCCTTGGCAATCTCGTTCTCGTCCACATCGCAAAGGGCCACGATGCGCACGCCATCCAGCTTGAGCAAATCAGCGACATGGTACTTGCCCTTCCCATGGTGGCCGACAATCGCCACTCGAATGTCGCTGGCGGAGTGTTTCGGCTTGAAGCAGCCCACCGGCAGAGCGTTGATCGCCGTGATGGCGGCAACGCGGCGGAGGAACGTGCGGCGGGAACTCATGAAATAGAAGTGCAGAGCACTTAGTGCTTCCCGCAGAGAATGAAACCCGACGCACACTAGGCGCCAGGCCTTGCGCACCAAGGCTTTCTACTTGGCCCCGGTAAAGGCTTCATAGGCCGCATTCAGCGCCTTTACGTCCGGCTCGCCCTTTTGGATGAGAACGCGGTAGTGCTGAGTGAAGGAGGTGCCGTTGGCGAGCACGTAGTTGCCCTTGGTCTTGTTTTCCTTATCCTTTTCGAAGTCATGCTGACCGAAGGGATTGGCGGCGAAGAGACCGTAGTCGCGCACATGCCACCAAGTAGGGTGACGAAGGTTGCCCGGCCCGTCCATCATGGCGATAGTGACCTTGTCGCCCTTCGGGTCAGGGCCGTAGTAAGCCACCCAGTTAGCCTTCGTACCCCAGGCCTTCACGTCCTCGACGCCTTCACTGGTAAGGATGTGGCCGGAGCCGCCTTTCAGGGCCATGGTGGGAGCCACGCGGATGGCCATGCTGCCTTCCTTCGTGTCCTCGAAAGTCACCTCGCCATTGGAGGCAATGAAGGTCACCTTGAGATCGAACTGGCGGGCTCCATCGGCCAGTGCGGTCACGGCGAAATGACGCTCATCGGTCAACGCCACATCGCCATTAGCCTTCACCCATTTCGATTTGGCAGTGAAGGAAGCGGTGGCGCCGCTGGCTTTGACGTCAGTCAGTTCCGTGGTCTCGATGCGCCCCTTGTCAGCGCCATTCGCCCAGAAGTCGGTGCCGTTTACTCCACCATGAGCAATCCAGAGGGAACTGTGATGCGGATGATCATCCTTGCTGCCTTCCTTCAAAGGATAGGGCCGGGTTACCTCGGCGTCATTGGCACCCATCACTGGATAGAAGCAAGGGCGCGGCGTCCCCTTGGTCATGTACTCAGTGAAAAGCTTGCCATCAATATCGATGCGAAGGCCTTTGTCCGACGGCGCAATGGTCACCGTCTGCGCATGCAATGAAAACGACGACAGGGCGGTAACCAGAGTCAGAGCAGAGAGGATTCGCATGGGGGAATAGCGATGGTGCAAAGCGGATGTCAAGGGTGCGGACCGCTTACGACCCGTTATCTCTTCACCGGGTACTTCGGCTTTTGGGGCACGGGCCTCGGATCTTTAGCGATGAGATCCTGCAAGTGCTGGATGGCGGCATCCAGCTGAGTGTCCGCCCCGTTGAAGGTCGCGTGCGGAAGATTGTCCACTTCGATGTCCGGGTCCACACCATGACCTTCCACGATCCATTTGCCTTCCGGGCCGTAGTTGCCGATTTCGGCCGCAGTGGCCATGCCGCTATCGACCAGCCATTTTTCAGCGCTCAGCCACACATTGCCGCCCCAGGTGCGGCTACCAATGACCTTGCCCAGGCCAAGACGATGGAAGCCCTCGCTGAAGCCTTCGCCATCGCTGCCCGTGCGCTGGTTGCAAAGCACCACCATGTGGCCGCGGAAGGCGTACTGCATGTTCCAATGCGGCTCCCCCACGCGCGGCTGCATGTAGGACCACGCCCTGCGCATCAGCTTCTCAATGATCCAGGAGTCGATGTTGCCACCGCGGTTGTTGCGCACATCAATGATGAGCCCCTGCCGCTCATGCACGGGGTAGAAGCCGTTTGCCCACTCGGCGATATTCTCCGCTCCCATCGCACGCAGGTGGACATAGCCAATCTTCTGCTTGCCCTGATCCTCCACCTTTAGGCGGCGCGTGTACTCCCATTCGTCATAGCGCGCCTCCTCGTCCTGTTCGGCACTGATAGGCTTGACGATGGCCTGCCGCGTGGCGGAGCCGCTCTTGATATCTATGAGGACCTGCTTGCCCGCTTGGTTGCGAAGCAACTGCTCCGCGGCCACTGCTGTCAGTGTGGGCTGCCCGTTGATACGGGTGATGATATCGCCGTCCTTCACATTCACATCAGGCCGCGCCAGAGGCGTGAACTTGGCCGGGAAGTCAGGATCAGTGCGGTAGATGTGCTCCACCTTCCAGCCGCCGCCCGCTTCATCACGGTTGAGGCGCGCGCCGAAAAAGGAGTTGTCTATCTTGTCCGGCACAGGCCGCATGTCGCCGAAGCGCACAAAGAGATGCAGGGTGCTGAGCTCACCTAACATCTCGGAGATAATGTCATTCAGCTCTGCTCGATCAGTGACGCGGTTCACCAGCGGCAGGTACTTGTCGCGCATGGCCGCCCATTCGATGCCGTGCATGTCAGGGTCATAAAAATAGTCCCGCATCATGCGCCAGCTTTCGATGAAGATCTGCCGCCATTCTTCGCGCGGTGAGACGCTGAAGATCCAGCCATCGAGCTTCACTGGCTCGTCCACCTTGGCTGGTGCAATGCTGTCGGAAGCGATGACGATGAAGCTTTCGCCTTTGCGGATCAGCATCTTGCGGTTGTCGCTGCTCAGCTCGAAGCTGGTCATATCATCCACCAAGGTGTTAGGCTTGCCCTTGGGGCTTATCTCGAGGTGCTTGAGGGCGTTCTTCGATTCATAGCCTGAGGGTTTGCTGGTGAAATACAGGTACTTCGTCCCGGCTCGGAGGCCTTTGTAATTGCCCGCTTTCACCGGCAGCTCTTCGAGGCGGGTCATGAGGCCTTCAAGATCAATGCTCGCAGGGATGGGCTTTGGCGGGGCCGGAGCCACTGGCTCAGCGGCCTTTGTCGCTTCAGGAGCCACCGTCTTTGCGGGGATCGGCGGAGGATTGTCGGACGAACCAGGCGGCGGCTTGGTGGGAGGCGGTGGCAGCGGCTTGGGCGGATCCTCGGGCTTCTTCTCCGGCTTCGGTAGCTTCGCCAGCACGGCCTGTGTGATACGCTCTACTAGATCATCACGTGTGCCAGGAGTTGCCTTTGCAATCGGCGGCTCAGGCGTCAGCTCATCCTTGGCCTTGAACGGCGAGCGGGTGCCTTTCTGCAAGGCCAGTTGGTAGATCTTGGTGGATTCACCAAAGTAAGGCTCCGGCTGGCGCGCTCCCCAGGGGCTGGTCACAAGGGTGTGCAGTTCGCGTTCGCTGAGGAAGTATAGGAACTTGCCATCAAGCGACCATGCGGGATTGTGGCTGTTGAAGCGGTCGCTCGTCGCCACTGTCGTGGAGCCGTCACTCAGGCGGTACAGCTTGATTTGCGCATAGGTGTTGGCTCCCTCTTCCACAAAGGCAAGCCATTGACTGTCTGGCGACCAGGAGAAATCATTGATCTCATCCGTTGTGCTTTCACGCACGAGCTTGGTCTCCTTGGTGGCGACATTCATCACCCACAGCTTTTGCAGTTTGTCGGCCCAAGCCAGCCACTTGCCATCCGGTGAGGGATGGTGGGCAAAACGAAACACTTTGCCATCGGTAGAGAGACGCTGGTTCGCTCCCAAGCCGTTGGCCTGCATCTTCCAGAACTCGCTTTCGCCGCTCTCATCGGACTGTACGACCACATTCTTGCCATCGGGAAGGAAGACCGCATTGCGGTAGCGCACATCCGTCTTGCGTGGCAGCTCCACCATCCGCCCCGTATCCACGGGAGCGATGAAGACTTCGCCGCGCGTGGTCAGCACCAGCTTGTCGCCTGCGGGCGAAAGATGAGCGCTAGTCAGGTATTCCATCGGCTTCTTGATCCAATGCTCGCGCTCTTGGTCAAAGTCCGATGCTAGCGCGATCTTCACTGCCGCCTCCTTACCACTGGCGATGTCGTGCAACCACACATCCGCGCCAAGCTGATAGGCGATGCGCCCAGCACCCAGCGAGGGGCCTTTCACATCCATGTCCTTGTGATGAGTGTGCTGCTTCACATCAGTGCCGTCGGGCTTCATCGACCAGATATTCATGACGCCATCGCGATCACTGGTGAAGTAAACCCGGCCCTGCCACCACAGCGGTTCACGGTTGGTGCCGGTATCCTTAGCAGTCAGCGGAGTAGCTTCCGCATCCCCTTCCTTGAAACGCCAGAGATTCTCCGCCCAGCCGCCGTGGTAGCGCTTGGTGGCGCTTCCTTGCTTGGGGAGACGCACGAAGAACAGAGTGCCAGTCGCGGGGTCATACGTGCCATCCGTCGCCTGAGCCAGCGGCAGTATCTTCTTCACGTGGGTCACCGGATCAAGCGTCAGGAGCTGAACATTGGGCAGCGTGGAATATTTCTCCGTGCTGTAGAGCACTTTGCCATCTGGTGTCCAGCCCGTGACTTTCGGCGCTCCGCCTTCGAACGTCTGCCGTGTTGGCAGACCGCCCTCCAGCGGCATGGTGTACACTTCCGACAGTCCTTCGTATTGGCCGATGAAGGCAATGGTTTTGCCGTCCGGCGATATGGCGGGGTAGATCTCTGCGCCTGGATGCGTGGTCAGGCGTTGCGCCACCCCACCCGCGGAGGGGACGCGCCAGAGATCCCCTTCACTCACGAAGACAATCGTGTCGCCGTGCAAGGCGGGCCGACGATAATAGCCCTGGGGCGATTCAGCGAGGGCGAGGCTGGCAAGCACAAATGGCAGGAGGAGGGCGAGCTTCATTCAGGGTGATCCTCTGGGGGGAAGCCTTGGTTGGCGAGCACAATTTCAAAGGCTGCGCTTTATGCCGTTTCATGCTAAATTTATTGAAATTCGAATATTCGCCCGGCCAGTTAGTCTATTCGAGACGTTAAAATTTCGTGGCCTCTCGCAACTTCATCAGCGAGCTCCTCATCCATACTATGAACTCTCCCATTCACTGCCTTGTCGTCGCTCTTGCCCTTGGAGCAAGCCTGTTTGCCCAGGCGCAAATCGAGCCAGAATTTGTCAAGGACGCCAAGGGTTCCAAGGACCATCCCATGCTGAAGCGCATGGATGGCTCCATCATCTTGCGCTACAACACCAAGAAATTTGACTCCCATGCCGTGGCGCTGGAACGGGTGGTCTTCGATTACGGAGCACAAGCCTTCAAGCCTTGGAAGAAGATCGACGCTGAAGGTGCCCGCACCACACTGTTCTATCGCG
>JAQGPI010000615.1 GCA_028293175.1 Verrucomicrobiaceae bacterium
GCCGCTCACGCCCTGGCCGTCATCACCGATGCGAGTCTGCACGCCCTGCGGCAGGCCGGCCACCCAGTCATGCAGGCAGGCGAACTGAATGGCGGCGTGCAACCGGCCGATCTCCACCGGCGCATCATCACAGGCAATGTTGCGGGCGATCGTGTCCGGAAACACGAACCCATCCTGCATCACCACGCCGCAGCGATCGCGCCAGGCCTTCAGGTCAAAGGCAGTGATGTCCTGGTGCGCCAGATAGATCGCTCCGTTGCTGACCGGATGCAGGCCCAGAAGCAGCTTGAGCAGCGTGGTCTTGCCGCTGCCGCTGGGACCGACGATGGCCGTGACCTTGCCTTCCGGCACGATGAAGTTGAGCTGGTCGAGCACTGGCCGCTGGCCCGCGCCAGGATAGGTGAAGGACACATTGCACAGGGTCAGCACCCGGTTCTGCGGGAACACCCGCAGACCCTGGTGGGAGGCATCCACTTCATCCGGCTGCGCCCAGATCTCGCCCATGCGCTCCAGGGAGAGGCGGGCATCCTGAGCATCGTTCATAAAGCCCAGTAGGGACTGCAATGGGGAATTGAGCTGGCCCACGATGTACTGCGCGCCCAGCATCATGCCCAGCGTCATGTCGCCATGGATCACCGCCCGCGCACTGAGGAAAGTGATGAGCACGTTGCGCAGCTGGCCGATGAACACCAGGCCAATGCTCTGGGTGTTCTTCAGCACCAGCCCGCGCATGTTGAGGCGGAACCCCTGCACGCTGAGATTCTCCCACTCCCAGCGCTTGCGCCGCTCGATGCCATGGATCTTGATCTCCTGCACGCCGCTGACGATCTCCATGAACTTGTCACGCTCCTTGGATTCGATGGTGAAGCGCTTGTTGTCCAGGATCCGGCGCTGGCGCATGAAGAAGACCAGCCAGAACGCCGTCACGCCCGAGGAGGCAATGAAAACGGCCAGCAGCACCCAGTGGTAGAACGCCAGCACCACGCCGAACACCAGGAAGCTGATCAGATTGAACACCATGCGCACCGAGGACGAGGTGAGGAAGCGCTTCACCCGCTGGTGATCGTTGATGCGCTGCATGATATCGCCCGTGCTGCGGGTTTCAAAGAACGACAGCGGCAGCCTCAGCATCTTGTTGAGGAAGTCGGAAACCAGCCCGGTGCTTACCCGCCCGCCCACATGCAGCAGGATCCACGATTGCAGGATATCAATCGCCGTCTGCCCGAACACCAGCATGAGCTGGCCCACCAGCAGCAGGGTGATCAGGTTCAGGTCCAGGTTGCCGATCCCGTGATCCACCACCGACTGCGTGAGGAAGGGAAAGATCAGGTCCAGCACCAGCGCCGCCAGCATGCCGATGCCGAGCTGGATGAGCAGCTTGCTGTGCGGCAGCAGGTAGGAGTAAAAGAAGCCCATGCCGGGCTTTTCCCCCTCCTTCGGCGGCTCCGACTCATGGAACAGCGGCGTGGTCTCCAGCAGCATCAGGATGCCCGCCTCGTCCGGGCCGGACTGCGGCATGTGGGAGAGCCACCCCTGCATGAATTCCTCAACGGTATACACCATGCGGCCCCGGTCGGGATCCGCCACATACACCTTCTGGCCGCGGATGGCGTACACGACCACGAAATGATTCTGGTCCCAATGGGCAATGCAGGGCAGCGGCACCTCATCACGCAACTGCGTCCAGGAAAGGCGCACCGACAGGCTGCGCAAGCCAATCTTGTCCGCCGCTTCCGAGATGCCGAGCAGCGACACGCCCACACGGCTGATGTTGCACAGCATGCGCAGATGTTCGATGCCGTAGGGCCGCCCATACCACGAGGCGATCATCCGCAGGCACGTGGGCCCGCAGTCCATCGAGTCGCGCTGCTGGTGGATGGGGAAGCGTTTCATGCCGGACTTTAGAAGGTCAGGTCGTTGCGCTGAAGGATGGAGCCGTCCAGCCGGGCGAGCCGTGCATCAGCTACCAAAACTCCGAGCTGGGCAGTGAGAGCCCGCAGGCTTGCCTGCTGTAGTTCCGCCTCGGCCTCGCGCAAGTCACGTACGCTCACGATGCCTTCCTGCTGTCGGTGCATCTGCTCCTCCCACTTCGCGCGGTTCACCCGCTCGCCTTCAGTAGCGGCATCGAGCTGTCGGCGGCCGCTCTCGATCTCGCGGGCCGTTTCGAAGATGTCCCGGCGCAACTGCCTCCGGCCGTCCTCCCTCGCCAGTTCACTGCGCTCCAGTTGCAGACGGGCCTGCTCCGCCTGCGCCCGCTCCGCACGGGAGGTCCAGGGGATCGAGACTTGCAGCATGGCGCTCCAGTTAGAGCTCTCGTTCGGCTTGCCGGAAGAAGTCTGGCCGTCGAATCCAATCAGGCCGCTGGAGCCGTTGCTGACTTCTAGATTCACCGCTGGCAGCACCGCATTGCGCGCCACACGGGATTCAATGCTCCGGCGTTCCACCTCGTTGGCGAGCAGGACTTCTTGGGGATTCAGGCGGAGGGCCTGCTGGTAGCTGCCTTCAGGATTGCTGATACGGTTCTCAGGGACCTTCAGATGATCGACGGTCATGCCTTCCGGAATCGATCCTGGCACTAGGCCCAGCAGGTAGATGAGATTGGACACCGCATCACTGTACCGTTGTGAGGCCCGCTCCACCTGCTCACGCGCTGCGGCCACAGCAGCATCGGCCTCTAGCTGGTCAATCTTGGTCGCAGCCCCCAAGCGGTGCTTTTCCTGCACATCCGCAAGGATCCGCTGGCTGCGGCCCAGGCTTTCATTTTGCACCCGCAGCGATTCCTTGGCCCAGCCCACTGTCCAGTAGGCGCTTTCGGTGGCCCTCAGCATCTCCATCACCTCGGCACGCGCCGTGGCGCTGGAGCTGGACGTGATAATCCTGGCCAAATCGATAGGCGCGCGGTTCACCCCGATTCCTGCCCCGCGCAGCAAAGGCTGTGTGAGGCGCACCACGTGCTCCGTGCCCCTCGGCATGTAGTCCAGGCCCCGGTCATTGTTATTGGAAAACGCGGTGCCCGCCTCGGCACGCAATTCGGCACCCGTGATGAACTTCTTTTTCACCATCGCATTGCCACCCCTGGAGTCCCAGCCGGTGCCAATGTCAGGATAAGTGATGCCATTGAAACGGATCACCGGATCGAAAGCGGCGCTGGCGACTTGCTCCTCTTGCGCGCTTACCTGGGTGGCCATGCGGGCGATGGCTGCCTTTAAATTGTGCTTCAACGCCTGCTCCAGACAGGGCTTGAAGGGAAGATGCTTGTCTGGGGCCAGCGATTCGATGGTCACCGCAACCGTCGTCACGTTGCCAGCAGCATCGACCGCGACATCGTTTGCCGCAGCGGCGTGCTTATGGTCTCCCGCCACGTTTGCATCGCCGGCCGGCCCATGGTCCGAAGGCAGCGAACAGGCAGACGAGACCGCGCAAACCCCTAAGCACAGCCACTGATTCCAGCCACGGCGGGAACGCGGAAAAGCTTGGGGAGTTTGCGAGATCATGATGAGGCAAGGGAGAGGGTGTTGGAAGGGCAGCTCGAAGGCTGCCCTTCCAAACTGTGCTGACTAGCAGCAGCCGCCGTGGCTCTTCTTCGACTTGGACTTCGACTTGCAGCTCTTCTTCGACTTGCGGCTCTTGCTCTTGGCTTTGCACTTGCCGCCGCCGCCGATGACGGTGTCGAGGCCGGTGATGGAGGACTGGGCGAACTTAGCGATGCTGTCTTTCATGGTTTTATGGATGTTGTTATTTTTGTCTGAAAGCGCACTGAGCAGTTTCCATATGGAAAAAGAGGTGCGCCGCTCAAAAGTTATCCACGCTGACTCTCATCCGCAATATGTTTTTTATAATTGATACGTTTTATTTTATTAATTTCCTTAAAACATCATTCATTATTGGTATTTTTATCAAACATGAGGCGCAGTCTTTCCCACACAGCCCCATAGCGTCTCCGAAGGCAAACCGGGAATCGCGGCCCTTGTCGCCCGCCTAACCCATCCCTCTTTGATAAGCAGACGAAAAACTAATAATTTTTATGGAATATATATTCTTGTTTGTATATTTATGATAAATTAAAATTCAATGGTATCAGGTGGTGCATCAATGAAGAGTCCGCTCTCTACAGGATTCCGCACCTCTCCTATGGGAAGGTGCTTCTCGCTTGCTTGCCTTGCTGCGGGGCTTCTGATCACCGGCATTCATGCCTGGGGTCACAACCTCGACATGGCCACCGACTACCTGGGATTCGACAAGGCTACCTTGGATGCGTTTGAGGCCCGGGCTGCGGCTCATCAGGCGCTTCTTCAAGTGGGAGACACCGTCGGGTTGCTCATGAAGGCGACGCCTAACCTGGGCACGCCTACCGGTGCGGGCGGGTACTCAACTCTCTTCATTCCGGTGGGCACGCAGGTGGTCAAGGCTGACTATGGTTACATCGATGCTTCCGGGCAGTTCATTCCCACAGCGGTGAAGGGCCAGTCCATCCTCGCGCTCGGCGATGGTGCTATTGGGGCGAAGCTGAGCCCCAACCTGATCGGCCTTCAGCTCGGCCCCAACATCAATGGGCAGACGGCCATGGCGGTGGACGCCCTGGGGTTCGCCAACGGGACGATGGTGGGGGTCTATTCAGACACCGGCATCTTTTATTCCACCGACCCCAAAACGGCCTGGCAAAGCTGGGTCAACACGGGTGGCATGGATAACAGTGTCGCCACCTCTGCCGACAACTACATCACCACCAACTCTTCGGATCGACGGTCGCGACGTCCACGCTCCAGCTCTTGGGCGAGTCGGCCTTGGTCTTTTGCAGGGCGATGAACTCGGCGAGGTCGGCATCGTTGAGCGGGTTGGTCTTGCCCATGTTGCGGCCGGGATCGAGCTGGTAATACCAGACCTGGCGCGTCTTCGTGCCTTTCTCGAAGAACAGCACCACGGTCTTCACCCCGGCCCCGATGAAGGTGCCGCCGGGACAGTCGAGAATGGTGTGCAGGTTGCACTCCTCCAGCAGCTGCGCCCGCAGGCTCACGGAGGCGTTGTCGTTATTGGTCAGGAAGGTGTTCTTGATCACGATGCCAGCGCGGCCGCCGGCCTTGAGCACCTTGATGAAGTGCTGGAGGAAGAGGAAGGCGGTCTCGCCGGTGCGCACGGGGAAGTTTTGCTGCACCTCCTTGCGCTCCTTGCCGCCAAAGGGGGGATTGGCCAGGATGATGTGGAAGCGGTCCTTCTCCTGCACATAGGCTAGGTTTTCCGCCAGGGTGTTGGTGTGGATGATGTTGGGCGCCTCGATGCCGTGCAGAATCATGTTCATGATCGCGATGACGTAGGCGAGGGACTTCTTTTCCTTGCCGTAAAAGGTGCGCTCCTGGAGGGTGCGGTCCTGGGCCGTGGTGCGCTTCGGGTTCTGTGCGCGCAGGTAGTCGAAGGATTCGCACAGGAAGCCGGCTGAGCCCACGGCGGGATCGCAGATGGTCTCGCCCAGCCGGGGCGCGGTGACGGCGACGATGGCGCGGATGAGCGGGCGCGGGGTGTAGTACTCGCCGCCATTGCGCCCGGCGTTGCCCATGTTCTTGATCTTGGCCTCGTAGAGGTGGGAGAGCTCGTGCTTCTCGGTCTGGGTCTGGAAGCGCAGCTCATCGATGTGATCGATGATTTCGCGCAGGTTGTAGCCGCTCTGGATGCGGTTCTTCAGCTCGCCGAAGATTTCGCCGATCTTGTACTCGATGGTGTTGGGCCCGGTGGCCTTGGCCTTGAAGCCGTGCAGGTAGGGGAAGAGCTTGCCATTGACGAAGGCGATGAGGTCATCGCCGGTGAGCGTCTTGTTGTGGTCGATCTTCGCGGCTGGCCCTGAGCCTGTCGAAGGGATCTTGGGCGCGGCCCAGGCCTCCCAGCGGTAGGAGGCCTCCAGGATGGGGCTGTATTTCTTGCCGTCGAAGGCGGCCTCGGTGGCCTTGTCGTGCTCCAGGGCATCAAGGTATTTGAGGAAGAGCAGCCAGGAAGTCTGCTCGGTGTAATCGAGCTCGCTGGTGCATCCGGCGTCTTTCCAGAGGACGTCGTCGATGTTTTTAAAGGCTTGTTCAAACATGTAGGGGAGAGCACTCATCAAAGCGGAGGCGGCACGCCATGACAACGCCTTTCGGGTGTTCCTCTCCTGCTTTGAGCCGCCTCGGCAGGCCTGCTAGGCGGTGCGGCCACCCGCAGGCCAAGACACCCAGACACAGCGCCTGTGTGGATAGGCGGCTTGTGGCCTTGAATTGGAACGCTGTTCTTGTTCCCGTAACACGTTTGCTCACGGACCGAAAAGTGGCTACATATTGGCTACACTTGAAAAATCAGGCGATTTGTCTCTGCGGCTTCAACCGACTCAATCCCTCGGAAACAGAAGATGGTGGGTAGGGCTGGGTTCGAACCAGCGTAGGCGTAAGCCAGCAGATTTACAGTCTGCCCCCTTTAACCACTCGGGCACCTACCCATCTTCTTTTCCGCAGCGATTTTCAGCGCGAGCGGGCAGGATAGAAGCGAGAAAGGCAGACCTTCGCAAGGGGTTTTTTGGGATCGTGAAGGAACACTACAGCGATGTCGAACTTTGAAGGCTACGGCACAGGTGCAATAGGCGTGGGCTTACTCTATAATGGCCTCTTGATTCCCCGCCCATGCTGACTCTCACCTGCACTCCGGACCAACGCCTGACGCTCCAAGGCGAAGCTGAGGACGCAACTGAAAGGACGCTGGCCCAAGTTTGGGAGCAAGGGGAAGCGGCGGGAATGGTGTGGCTGACAACGGAGGGCCTTTCGGTAACCCTTGAGAGTTCACTCGAATGGTTAAAGGGATGGACACGACGGTTCTTTGCCCGCTTGTGCCAGACTCGCGAGACGACGGCCACTGAGATTCCCGATGAGACGACACGGCAGCAAGCGGTGCAAGCGGTGCCACCCATGAAGGGCGCGGAATATGTGACTGAAGCACTAATGGCGCGTCTGTGGCTGGATCTGCGTGCGCACATCGCTGCAGAAGCTGGAGACGCTCTCGATGCTTGGTTGCATCAGCATGGTGATGTTTGGCATCTGGTGGGTCGGGTGACTTTTCATCTGGCCGAAAACAAGCGCGATTCCGAGCGCCCCTTCGCCTTCCTGGCCACCTTCACCGAGAAACTTTCGGCCTCAGGGCAACTCCAGCATCTGCGGCTGGCACAAGCGGTACAGGCCTACGCAGGCCAGAAGGACCAGGCGGCGATGGACGCTCTGCTGCGACCAGTGCGCGCTGCGGCAGAGCGCAGCGCCACCGTGAAAGCGCTCCTCGATTCGAGGCAGCTCTTCCAAGCCTTGTCGTGGACGCCCGGGGAAGCCTACGGCCTTGTGCGTGATCTGACGGTGTTGCAGGAGTGCGGTATCGTGATGAAGGTGCCGGACTGGTGGAAGGGCGGTCGGCCGTCACGGCCCATGGTGCAGGTGACGCTTGATCTGCCTTCGAACAATACCGTGGGTGCTGCCGCCATGCTAGCTTTCAGCGTGACCATGAGCATGAACGGCGAACCATTGACGCCGCAGGAGATCGAGAAGATCAAAGCATCGTCGTCTGGACTGGTGACACTGCGCGGCCAATGGGTAGAAGTCGATCATGCACAGCTCGATCAAATGCTCTCGCACTGGACGAAGGTGCAGCAAGCCCACGCCCGCGGAGGCATCGGCTTCCATGAGGGCATGCGCTTTCTCTCTGGCTTTGGTGCGCCAGCCCCTTCCGTGAGCGCCGGACTTGAGGAGGCGCGCAGCTCGTGGGCAGAGGTTGTCGCCGGCAAGGGCTTGGCTGAGTTGATGAAGCAGATGCGCGAGCCGGCGGCACTGGAGCCGCCACCGGGACTGGAGGCCAGGTTGCGTCCTTATCAGCAGGAAGGCTTGGCGTGGCTGCTGTTTATGCAAAGGCTGGGCATCGGAGCCTGCCTTGCAGACGACATGGGCCTGGGCAAGACAGTGCAGGTAATTGCGCTGTTGTTGACGCTGAAATCAAGAGCCGCCGAACGCTGCTCACTTATCGTTGCACCCGCTTCCTTGTTAGGCAACTGGTGCGCGGAGTTCGAAAGGTTTGCACCCTCTCTGCGCATCTTTACCGCACATGCTTCTGGTGCCTCAAAGGATGAACTGGCGGCCATAGAAAATCATCCCGGTGAAGCCCTCTGCGGCATTGACGCTGTTATCACAACGTACCAATTCATCATCAGTAACAAAGGCTTCATGCAGCATCGGTGGAGCGTGCTGGTGCTGGATGAGGCCCAAGCTATCAAGAACCCAGGCACGGCGCAGACCAGGGCGGTGAAGAAGTTGGAGGCCGCGACACGCATCGCCCTCACCGGCACGCCAGTCGAAAACCGGCCCGGTGACCTGTGGAGCCTGTTTGACTTTTTAAACCCTGGCTTGCTGGGCAGCGCTCCGGCGTTCGCGGAGACCCTCAAGCGGCTGGCCGCAGCCCCTGGCACCGGCTTTGCCCCCCTGCGCAGATTGGTGCAGCCCTACATCCTGCGGCGCATGAAGACGGACCGCCGAATCATTTCAGACCTGCCGAACAAGACGGAAGTGAAGGCCCGCTGTCCCCTCACCCGTAAGCAGGCAACGATCTACACGCGGCTGGTGGAAGAACTGAAGCGGGTGTTGAAGGACGAAACGCTAGAGCCCATGAAACGTGCTGGCCAGGTGCTGGGCTTTCTGATGAAGTTCAAGCAAGTGTGCAACCATCCCAGCCACTGGAGCGGCGACGGCCAGTATAGGCCGCAGGACAGCGGCAAATTCATCCGCCTAACAGAGATAAGCGAGGAAATCACTGAGCGACAGGAGCGCGCCATTGTGTTTACACAGTTCGCCGAAATGTGCGCTCCTCTTGCTCAGCATCTGGCACAGGTGTCCGGCCGGCCTGGTCTGGTCCTGCATGGCGGCACCCCAGTAGCCAAGCGCGCGCAGTTGGTGGAACGGTTTCAAGCGGCCGATGGTCCGCCGTTCTTCGTTATCAGCGTTAAAGCCGGGGGCACTGGGCTCAACCTCACTGCCGCAAATCATGTCATCCATTTCGACCGCTGGTGGAATCCCGCCGTGGAAAACCAAGCCACGGACCGAGCTTTCCGCATTGGCCAAAAAAAGAACGTACTAGTCCACAAATTCCTCGTCCCAGGCACCATTGAAGAACGCATTGATCGTCTTATCGATGAGAAGAAATCCCTGGCCAATGACCTGCTGGGAAGTGAATCCGGCGTTGAGAAGAGCCTCACGGACATGAGCAACGATGAACTGCTGCGCTTCGTGAGCCTGGACCTGAGCGCGGTGGAATAGCGTTGCTGGCTGACTCTCGTTTTATAGGCGCTCTTTGCCTAACAGCCAGTTGGCTGCCGCTGCGCCAGCTTCACCGCGTGGTCGATGGCACCGCGCACAAAGGCCAGGCATTCCACCGCACCTTGGGGCTTGCCCGGAAGGGCGATGACCAGCGAACTGTCCACCATCGCGGCCAATGAACGCGACAAGATCGCATTGGGCGTGATGTCGAAGGACTTCATGCGTATCACTTCACCGAAACCGGGCACCTCCACCCGCATAACCCCCCGAATGGCTTCCGGAGTCACATCTCGGTGATCCACTCCGGTGCCTCCGGTGGTAAGAACAAGGCCGCATCCCTGAGCGCTGAAGGACCGAATCGATTCGCGAATCCGCTCAATTTCGTCCGGCACGATAGCCTCGGCACTCACGGTCCATCCATAACCTTCGCAGGCTTTGCGCAGCGCCGGACCGCCGTGATCCTCGTAAATGCCGGCGCTGGCGCGGTCCGATACGGTCAGAATTCCAACAGTCATGAAACAAGGAGCGAGTGGGCGCAACTGAAGCAAAACTAGACCGCAGGCCCGCCGGCGGGCGGCGATGGCGCTTTCGGAGTGTAGTAGTAGCTGGCGTAATTGTAATACGTGTACTCTTTCAGGCTGCTGCTTGAGCGGTTCAAGATCACCCCGCCAACGTTCACCTGCCTATCATAGAGAAGATCCAGTGCCTTGCCGGTGAGACGCGCCATGGTGGAGGACATACGCACCACAAACAGCACCGTATCGAGCTTCGGCGCGAAGCTACCTGTATCATCCGCCACCAGCACAGGGGCGCTGTCGAAGATTACATAATCGTACTCCTCGGACATCTCCTTTAACATCTCATCCGCAATGCGCGAGAGCAGCATCTCAGAAGTCTGGTCAAAGACCTCACCACGTGCAAGGAGGTCCAGGTTGCGCACGCCAGTTTCCTGCACCGCATCGCGCCAATGAGTGGTGCCGCGCAAGGCTTCACTGAGGCCGGGCGAGGTGGGCAGCTTGAACAGTTCGCTCACACCTCCACGGCGCAAATCGCAGTCTGCCAGCAGCACCCGCGCACCGGCCAGGGCCATGGTGATGGCAAGATTAGAAGTGACGGTCGTTTTGCCCTCGTTCGGCACTGCACTCGTGATGAGGATGGTCTTCGGCGGCTTGCCGCGCCAGTTCTTGAACAGCACAGAAGAACGCACATTGCGAAACGCCTCGGCATACAGATGGCGGTCATCCGAGATCCGGAGCAAGGCAACATCGCCGCGCTGCCGCTGCTCTGGAATTTGGCCGAGAATGGCCTCGTTGGGGAACAGGGTCTGAAACTCGCTGAATGAGTTCATGCGGTCATCCAAGCGGTCAAACAGCAGAAGAACGATAACGCCGAGGCCAAGACCTGCACCCAGGCCGATCAGGATCGTCACCGCCCATGGTTGCACGTCTTCCACGGCCGGAGAGGCGCGCTCCATCACATTTACATAATCCCCCTGCACGTCTTCGCTCACGGTGAACTTGTGCATCAGGTCGAACACTTCCTTGTGCGTCTGCTCACAGGCTTCCAAGTTCTTCCGCAGACGGGCGTGCTCAGCGAGCTGTCCGCCTACTTCGGTCGCCTGCTGAGTCTTCTCTAATATCTTGCTATCGAGCACCTCAATCTTGCGAACCAGGGTGGCTTGCTGGCTTTTTTGTTCCTTCAGGATTTGGGCCTGATAGGTGGCGAGAATCCCGTTTTGCTTGGAAATTTTATCTTCAATTTCAACCACGGAAGGATGGCCCGGCTTGAGAGTGCGCAGAAGTTCGTCACGATCGGCAGTTAGCAGCAGGATCTGATGCTTGAGTTCCAAGTAATCGCGTTCACGATTGGTGAATCCCAGAGAAGGCTGAACCAAAGACGCATCCGTGGCAGCGGTATCGTTCACCAATTTTTGCGTGGTATTTCCGCCCAGCATCTGCCCGGAGCTGGCCATGGCCTCCTTTTGCAGCATTGCGGCATCCACATCCTTCAGCGCCATTTCCACCTCAGTCAAATGCACCCGCAGCGCCTCGCGCTCGCGGTTGAACTGACTGAGCATCTGCGCCGCCTCATTCTGATTCTGATTGATCAGAACCACGTTGTGCAGCTTCTCAAAACTGGCCAGCTTGTCAGCACTGTCCCGTCGTTCCTTGTCGGCCTTCACAACATCTTCCGCCAGGGCCTGCACAGCCTTGTTGCGCTGTTGCTCACGATTTGACTCGCGGAACGCTTTGAACTCCTCAAGGAGGGCATTGAGAAACACCTGGGAATACTCTTGGTCAGAGCCGACGACCGCCACATTGAAGATAGCAGAGCCGCGGTTTTGGCTCACCCTCACCTCTACATCAGCCTCTCTCAGGTCGGGGAAGAGCAGACGCACCCTTTGAAGGGCATGCTTGCGCATTTCACTGCTTTCCAACGTCTCAATGATAGTGCCATAGAAATCATTCAAGTATTCCTGATAGCCCACACCGGCATTGCCCATCGACATGCGACCACCCGCGACGAGCTTGGCAAGCGAGACATAGGTTTGCGGCTTGTTCGTGATCCGCAGCGCCTGCACACACACACCGATGCTGGCCGTCAATAATAGGAACCACCAGCGCCGTCGAAGCAGGATTTTATAGCGCTGAAACTTGGCGGAGGTCTCGTGAATGCGTGAAAGCGTCGAGGACTGGCCCGGAAGTGCGAGGGTGGGTTCCATGAAAAAGTGACCGGGCGGGCCGGGCGTAAAACTAGTGGATTTTGAGCCGGACCGGAAGTGAATTTTACTTTACGGAAACTCAGGCGAAGGCCGCAGCCCCAACGGATCAGTCAGATAAAGGGCGGTACGTTTCCCATGCCCCTTTAGATCGCACTGTTAAAACTGCGCGATTTTTTCCTTCACGATAATCACATCGTTGTTCCGGATGTAGATGTCGTGATCGAGGTTGCCCCGGGTCATGATGTCTTCCAGATTCACGATGATTGTCTTGTTCCCAGCCGAAGGCGTGCGGCGCACGACCTTGACGTTCTTGGTGTTGGCGAACTGGGCGAATCCGCCCGCTCTGAGAATGGCCTGGCTGATGGACACATCCTCATCCGAAGGCAGCTCGTACTTACCCTGCTTCTGCACCTGACCAAAAATGGTAAAGAACTCCGGCGCGTTTGGGGTACCCGCTGCGCCAGATCCTGGGCGCCTTTCAGCGGCCTGATCCAGGGCGATAATGACCGTCGCCACCTTGTAAAAGCTCTTTTCTAACTCCCGCTTGATGGCAAAACCCACTTCGCGGCACGTACGGCCCGCAGCTTTTACCAAGCCCAGATGGGGGACCAAAATCTCACCCGAGTCCTGAATGCGCAGCACGGAAGCGGCATTATGGTCTTCCACAATGCGGAACAATACGCGGTCGCCATAACCAAGAGACCGGGCATTGTCCAATTGCTCCATGTTGTTAATCAAGCCCGCGGAGCGCGCTTCGTCGCTGGCGGCGGCTACCGAAGGCGCTGCTGCAACCGGCTGGCGCATGGGCCTGGCCGCCTGAAACCCAGGATCCTGAGCGAGAGATTGGCCGCAAGAAGCGACGAGAAGGCAGAGAAAGGCGAGCGCCCTGGGGGATTTCATGGTACGAGAAGAATATCAAAAGAAGTCGATAATAGACCTCTTTTCGCCGCTGGCGTTAGAAATTGTAGTTCAAGGCCATGATGATCCGGTTCTGATCGTAGCTCTGCGGAACTCCCTTGAGGTCGTCATCCCCATTCGTTTGGAAGAACCGATATCCCAGGGAAACGGCCAGCTTGCGGGTAAGGGCAAAATTCAGGTCGAAGCTGAAAGACTGCTGGTTGTAATCTCCACCCTCAAGGTTCGAGTCGGCTATGCCGTAATGGTACCCAAAGCCCACGCGGAAACGGGAAGTCAACTGATGGGTCAAATAAAGGTCGATACCGTACTGTTCCAGGCTCTGCTTTTCACGACCGTCGAAAACGGGTCTGTCCGATTCGGTGCCACCGGATTCCTTGGCATCTTCGTAGTAGGTGCTAATGGCGAGACGGCTGCCTTCCCAGGCGATGATGCCCAAGCCATAGCTGACGTAATCCGCCGATACGTAGTTTGAAGTGGTATTAAGCGCGGACTCATGACCAAAATTAATAGCTTGGGAAAGACGCGAGGTCAGCCGGTTTGAAACTGTGACGTTGTAGTAATAACTGCTCAAGCTGGGGCTATCCTCCAGGTCCTCACCCTTCTGCTTCAGTAACTCTGTCCGGGCCGTTGGAACCGCATCGAATTCAAAGCTCTGCGCGCCGCCCGAAACGCGAATCGAAGTAGAGCGTGTGACCGGGGTGACAAAGAACACGCCAGCCGTGCTCATCGTGCCATCATTGTTAAGGCCGCCTGGGAAACTGCCGTTGTTGGTCAGGTTACGATTCGGGTAAGTGATGAAAGAAATACCGCCTTCCACACCGAGCGTCCAGATACCCGTAGGACTGTAAGCAAGGGAGGCATGAATCGAATCCATGCTACGGTCAAAAACCTCGTCCCGCTTCTCCTGAGCCATGGCATCAGAGCGGAGGTAATTGACGGAAAGATTCATCTCTGGACTGATCGGATATTCCACAGCAAGACCCGCATCATTCTGGAAGACACCGAACACGCTGGAACTGTTCAGTGCGGAATTGGTCGGAGTCGCCGGGCGGACGGAAACACGGTCATACAGCACTACGTAGGCAGGGCCGATCTTGCCATCCAAGGCAATGGAGCTGCCCGGCAGGACGTTGAAGACATATTCTTTGCCGCCAGGAGCCAAAGTGTCGGAATGCTCGAAATAATGATCCACGCCGATCGCTGAAGAGAATGACAGGGAACTGTTTTCCGTCAGTTGATAGTTGGCACTGATGTTCAGATACTGGCTGGCAATGAAATCAGATGTTTTGCCCTGGTATTCCGTTCCGTTGACCGTGGTTGGGCCATCGAAATAAGCGCGGTTCAAATTGTCATCGTACTCCAGAAGCGTGCTCATCCCGAAACCAAAATTCAGTCCGCCAAAGTGCAAATTGCGATGACCTCCCAACTGGCTGTCTGAAGTGTACGGCGGCGCAAAAAAGGTGGTGGAAGATGGATAGGGGCCCGAATACTGCGTCAAATCACCGGCCTGACGTTGCGAGTACATGCTGTAACCAGTCGCCGCGCGCGGACGACCGATCTGCTCGGTGGCTTCCTGCATCAACGCTGCAGCGTCACTCGTGCCATCCGTTGTAGCGGTGCCGGAGTAGCCATCGTTGGTGTAGTTGTAGCTTCCCTGGCCTTCACGCACACCATCCTGCTGCTTCTTGCTAGCAGCACGTGCACGAAGATCATCAAAAAACAAACCTGTCTGAGAAGGCGCCACCCCATACTGGGCAAAGGCCTGGGGGACAACGGAACCCAAAATCAAAATCGCCAAAAAGCGGGGAACGAGCCTGGAAATATTGTTCTTCGGGAGTTCGAACATCATAATGAAAAACGCAAAGATGCGACGTGAGGCGGCCATAAGAGCTGGTTGTGAACACTTTGTCTATCACAAAACATTGTCCTGCACACCGCTACGAACGTGCCAACGAGAGCTACTCTATGCTCTTTTTTACCCTCGGAAACCGTCTTCCCTCACTTTCATCCGCCGATTGGAGATCCCTGTGTCGAACTGAAGCTCCAACTGCTCCATCTTGACCTGACTGGTCTTCCACGGCTCCCGCTCACCCTCTTCGCCTCTTGATGGCCGTACGGTGATGTGTTTGACCATCGACAACAAAGTTTGCAGGCGGTTCATAGCGGGCTTCATGGACTTGATAGTGTTCATAAGAACATTATTCGTCAAGTTCATCTTGTCTTTGGAGTGAATATAGCTCACAAGGAAGGCTGCCTTCGCCGTGGAAACTCCTGCTCCTCCCCCTCGTCTTACTATTCCCCAGTACGCTATGACTCTGGCGCATGTGGCGAGTCTGCGCTCTGAGGATCCATTTCGGAAAGTGGGTGCTGTGGCTTTCGATCACGACAACCGCGTGATTGGCACCGCGTATAACGGCCTCGCTCCAGGTTACAACGCCGATCCCAATTTCTGGCACAACCGAGATGACCGGCGCAAGTACATGATCCACGCCGAGGTGAATCTGTGCAGCCTATTCACCCGTGGTACCGTAAAGTTGGTGGCCTGTACCACCAAGCCCTGCACCAGTTGCATGCAGATGCTGTGCGCCTACGGGGTGAAGGAAATCTATTATGGCGAGGATTACCCTGCCTCAGAGGCAAACGCGGTTTCTGAAATCTACGGCGTGAAGCTGATCCAGATGACTGATCTGCCTTTCATCATCACCCCGGCGGCTGACCATTCAGCGTGACGCTCCTACACTGAGGATGATTTTCTCCTCAGCTTTGGCACCGTCATGGAGCTGCACCGCAAGGGGCGTGATGGCATCCACGGTGAAAGTCTGGCTGGAACCCCCTAAGGTGAAGGTATCGCCAGGCATTGCCTCGTACACTTCCTTGGCCGGGCCAAATTCTAGCACGGCCACCATTCTGCCGCTACGCCCAAGCATGCCGGGAACCATGGCCAAGCGCGTGCCAGACAAACGATGGTGAAGATCCACCCGTGGCTTTGCATCTATGGTACCAACGCGAGACAAAAACCAGCCGCTGCTGCCAACCTCATCCTTTAAATTCACCGGGAGCACCTTGCCCCCTGACAGCAGATGAAAGCTGGCACGCTCTTCAGCCACACTGTCCAGCATGAAGGGCAGTACCTCTTCCCGGCAGCCGCGAAACACCAGCAGCGAGCTCAATTCGCCCACCCAGGTGCCATTTACCGCCAGATTCGCTCCGTTTAAAGGGCGCGCCGCCGTCTCCAGTTCTTCCTGAGTCGGTTCAGCTTTGAGCACGGTCGCAGCCTTCTCGTGCCCGCCTGCTTCTGCGAGATCGAGGGCGGAATGGCCCTCTTTGTCCAGTACCCAGCGGTTCGAGCCCGCATTGAAAAGCATCTCCACCGCTTGCGCGCGACCTGCTTCTGCGGCCAGCATGAGAGCGGTTTTGCCAGATTCTGGCTGGCGCTCCAGCACGTTGGCTCCGGCACGGAGCAGTAGGCTCAGTACCGACACATCGCCACCTTTCGCTCCAGCGAAAAACGCCTCCTGCTCGCGGCCTGCATTGAGCGGCAGCAATAGCTCCACAGCTTCCCGTTGGCCGAGAGCGGCGGCCGCTGACAAGGGCGACACAGCATTTTTTGCCAATCCTTTTCCCGTCACTTGATGGTCGATCAAGTATCGCACCATCTCTGCGCTGCTGCCTTTTAAAGCCGATTGTAGAAGCTCAGCCGAGGCCTCGCCTTCTTTGGGGAGCTTCACTCCCGAGGCTACCAGGGCTTCCACTACCGACACCTGACCAGCCGCGACCCCCTCGCTCAAAGCCGTATGGTGCTGATCATCTGCCAGGGAAGGCTCCAGGCCCGCCTCGACAAACCAACGAACGGCTTGTGCATCCCCTGCCCTGGCGGCCCGGACAAACTCGGCCACGGACAACGAATAACCCTTGCCCGTGAGCTTCTTCAGCGCCGCCGCCTGATGATCGCCGCAGCTGGCCAGCAGCCCGCTTATCAATACTGTCAGCGACCACCGAAGAAAACGCATAGTGTTGTTAGGCCACCACTCCTTTGAGCCATTCCCGCAGCGCTACACCTACGTCGGGATGTTGCAGGCCGAAATGGACGTTGGCTTTAATGAAGTCCAACTTGTTGCCGATGTCGTGCCGCTGCCCCTCATAGCGCAGTCCGTACAATGGCTCATTGGCCATCATGGCCGCCATCGCATCGGTGAGCTGTAACTCGCCGCCCTTGCCCGGCTGGGTTTGATCCAGATAAGTAAAGATGGCGGGCGACAGCACATAGCGCGCACTCACCGCCAAGCGCGAAGGAGCTTCTTCGAGCTTCGGCTTTTCCACGAACTTGTTGGCGCGAATCACACCGGACTCCACCTCATCGCCGCCCATGATGCCATAGCGGCTCACCTTGTCGGCGCTCACTTCTTGCAGCGCTACGCAGGAGCCACCACGCTTCTCCACCACATCCGCCAATTGGCGCGTCACCGGCCTGGAAGGGTCTTCAGTCGTGACGACCGTATCACCGAGCAGAAGGGCAAAGGGCTCATCACCCACGAAACTGCGCGCATAGCGCACCGCATCCCCTAGCCCACCCATTTTCGGCTGCCAAGTGTAATGAATGCGCGCCATGGACTGAAGTTCGCGCAGTTGCTCCAGTTCGGCTTTGCGGCCCTTCGCTGCGAGTTCCGCCTCCAGTTCCGCCGCTGGTGCAAAGTGCTCCTCAATCGCCCGCTTGCTGCGGCTGATGACCAGCAGGATATCGGTGATGCCGGAGGCCACCGCTTCCTCCACCACGTACTGGATTACCGGCTTGTCCACCAGCGGCAGCATCTCCTTCGGCACGGCCTTGGCGATGGGCAGGAAGCGGGTGCCATAGCCAGCGGCAGGGATGACGGCTTTACGGACAAGTCGGGTCATAATAAGAGAGCGGACTTCTTGTCATATCACAGCCCCAATGTCCAGCAAGGGACTGATGCGGACCCGTCTCATTTCCCAAACTTCTCCACCGCCGTCTTCTGCATAACGGCGCGCATGTCGCTGCGATCCGAGTTCGGCAAGCCGGCGCGCTGGATGAGCAGCACGATGCCCAGGCGCCGCACAGGGTCGATCCAGGCCTGCGTGCCATAAGCACCGCCATGGCCGAAGGAGCCGGGGCTCAGGGCTGCCGTCACACCTACGGGAGTATTCACGATGTGGAAGCCAAGGCCCATGTGCATGCCGTCAGAGAAGCTAACCTTCATCTCACCAAGCTGGCTCGTCTCCATCTGTTTCAGCGTTTCCTCTTTCAAGTAACGATATCCATCGAGAGTTCCGCCATTGAGAACCATGGCATAGATTTGCGCCAGATCCGCTGCGCAGGAAAACAGGCCGCCCGCAGGCATTGGCATGCGTTTACGATCGGTCAGATCGGCGTTAAGGTGAGTAATCGTGGTTTCTTCCAGGCCCATTTTGTCTGCCGTTGGCTTGTACGATTTGGCGATGCGCTGCACATGCGCCTTGTCGGGCCAAAAAGTCGTGTCTTTCATCCCGAGCGGCGTGAACAGCCGCTCCTGCATGAAGTCCGCGTACGACTTCCCGCTCGCCACCTCGATCAGCCGGCCCAATGTGTTGATGCCAGGATTGCAATAGGACCACTTGCTGCCCGGATCGAACTGCAACGGCGACAGCGCATACGAGAGCACCACATCGTGCAGGCTGTTCCCATCCAGCGTGACCTCATCGAGCGGCGACTTGCTGACCAGGCCGCTGCTGTGGGTAAGCAGATCCTTAATGGTGATGGGCCGTGAAGGCTTTTTCAGCAGCATGTGATCGGCCGTTTTCTCAGCGATCAGCATCTGCCCCTTGAACTCCGTCAGGTACTTCTCGACCGGATCATCAATGCTCAGCTTGCCCTCCTCCACCAGCATCATGAGCGCCATGGAGGTCATCGGCTTGGTCATTGAGGCGATCCAGAACATGGCGTCCTTCGCCATCGGCGTCTTGGCCTTGAGGTCGCTGAAGCCCACAGTTTCGAGGCTTTTCACACCCTCTTTGCCCACCACCAATGTTACCGCTCCAGCAATCGAATGATCATCGACGAACGGCTGCAATGATGAAGCGACGTCGTTGGCACGGAGGGAGACGCAGCCCAGGGTCATGAGAAGACCGAGGCACAATAAGGAAGAAGAACGGATCATCATGATAAGCGGCAATGAGACTGATACTCTCAGAGCCGCGCCCAGCTTGCAAGGCTTCTGCAACGCCAGGATCGGCTCAGCCACAAAAGGGCTAGCAATGATACGATTTAGTACAATCTATTTCAGCCTCAATGTGCCGCCGGCATCATAGCGCAGCAGGCCGGCAAAGTCATCATTAGCGACATAGAGATGGCCGTCCAGGTCGATCAGATCCACACTGCCGGCGAGATGGGCGGCGGCGGCGGTGCCCAGGCTGCTTTCGATCATGCAGCCCAGCAGTACCTTCAATCCGTGCTCACGCGCGGTGGCAATCATCTGCCGTGCCCCGGCGAAGGAGCCGCATTTGAGCATCTTCACATTTATGCCATCAACGTAGGGTTCCAGAGCAGCGACATCATCCGCAGTTTGGGCGCTTTCATCGGCCACCAGCGGCATGAAGTGCCGCACCAGATGCGACTCCAGTTCGCGCCAGGGCTCCAGTGCATCGGCATGAGTGACGGGCTGCTCCACCAGCGTGAGTTCATGTTTGTCCAACCGGGGCAGAACCTTAGCCGCTTCGCGCGGGGACCAGCCGCCATTCGCATCTGCTAGCAACAAGGCGCGGGGCGCGGCCTCACGAGCATAGGCAACGATGGCTTCATCAAAGTCTGTGTTGCCGCTGCCGAGCTTCAGCTTCAGCACCTTGAACTGCAAGGCGGTCTCCGCGACCCGCTCGCGGAAATGATCCAGATCAACCGGAATGCTGAAGGACCGGCAGCCAAGCTGGCCATTGGGATCAGGCAGATTCAAATGCTTCCACAACGGCATACCGGCCGCCTTGGCCGCCAAGTCCTGACGAAGCAAATCCAGGACCAGCCGGGCGGCACGCGGAGCATCCGCTGGCAACGTTTGCAAGGGCGACTCAAGAGCCTGCAAGACGCCCAGTGTCTCTTCCGGCGAATCGCCGTAATAAGGAACGAAAGGTGCCTCAGCCACGGCCTTCCCTTCGCGCAAGCGAATCACTTGGCGCTCACTGGAGGTACCGTGCGCAATGCGGAACGGTTCGTTGAGGATCAGACGGTGAAGTTCAGCTTGAAGCATGAGATGAAATGGAACAGGTCAAGGTGACAAACGCGATGGTCATGCCGGGGCTACCGGCGCAAGGCTAACAAGCACGAGCGACACTTTGTTTTCCTCACGAGCTTGTGTGAGGTCCACGCGGAATTCCGCCTGCCAGTCATTGAGTTCCTCGGGATCGACCAGCACCTGGCACACGCGCCACGTTTTGCCGTCCTCCGACGGCTCTATATAAGTGTGGCGGCCATTGCGCGCTTCGTTATCGAGACGGATGCGCTCGTGGTCCTCATAGTAGGGTTCGATGGCATTCGTCAGCGCCTCGGCATTCAGGGCTGAGCCCGCCAGCGCAGCCACGGCACTGCTGAAGTTGTGCACCGCAAGAGCCCGAAGGAACTTGAAAATCTCCGTGCGGATCAGGGCCGTGAACTCACGCTTGTTGCGCGTGATGTCCACCACTTCCGGCTTCGCTTCCTCCTCCTCGCCGGGCTTGTAATTCGGATCGCGCATGCGCTCCCATTCATCCAGCAGGCTGGAGTCGATGCCGCGCAGCATGCCCGCCAGCCATCCCTCCATCTCCTGCACCGCCTCCGTCTTGAAGCTGTCCGGCACGGTCTGCGCCAGCACCTTGTGCACGCTGGATAGATGGCGCAGGAGCACGCCTTCGGTGCGGTTCAACTCGTAGTCGTTGATGTAGTCTGCAAAGCTGCGGAAGTTCTCGAACATCTCGCGGGCGATGCTCTTGGGCCGTATGTTTTCCTGGCCCACCCACGGATGCTTGTCGGAAAACTCATTGAAGGTATTATAGATGAAGTCGCGGCAGGGTTTTGGGTACTCCAATTCATCAAGCTTCGCGATGCGCTCCTCAAACGGCACGCCTTCATTCTTCATGGCGTTCATCGCCTCGGTCTTCACCTGGTCAAGCTGACGCCGCAGGATGATCTCGGGATTCTCCAGGATGGACTCGCACAGGCTCATCACATCCGCCGCATAAGTGGCCGAGGCTGGATCAATCAAGGCCAGCGTATCAATGAGATACAATGATAGGGTGTAATTGAGCGAGAAATCATCCTGAAGCTCCACGTTAAGCCGCAGTTTGCTCTCGCCCTTTCGCTCAGCCACGGGAATGATCTCGACGATTTTGCGCTTCACCAATGCCTTGAACAACTGCCACGCGCGCTTGAGATGCGCCTTCTTCGCAGCGGCGGTCTCATGTGAATCCTTGATCAGTTTCACCATCGCCGCGCAGCCGTCGCCCGGGCGGCTGAGCACTTGCAACAGCATGCC
>JAQGPI010000264.1 GCA_028293175.1 Verrucomicrobiaceae bacterium
GGTCGCGTCCCGGCTTTGCTAGTTCGTTCATGATGTCCTGAAGGGTAGGGAGCCCCACGCTTTCGGACACGTAGTTACGTAGGTTTACCTTCGCCCGCTGATCGGCCTTCTGCATCAGGTCGGAGACCGTGCAGCCTGCGTCCGCCGCCATCTTTTCGACCAATGCATAGCGCTCCGGATGAACGGCGCTAGAGTCCAGGGGATGCTTAGCACCACGAATGCGTAAAAACCCTGCCGCTTGCTCAAAGGCCTTTTCACCCAGCCGTGGCACCTTCTTCAACTCGGCGCGCGAAGTGAAGGCTCCGTTCTCATTCCGATAAGCGACGATGTTCTGCGCCAGCGACTGATTCAAACCTGAGACGTAGGCGAGCAACTGTTTTGAGGCCGTGTTCAGTTCCACTCCCACGCCGTTCACGCAGCTCACCACCACATCGTCCAGGGAAGACTTGAGCTGATTCTGATCCACATCATGCTGGTACTGGCCCACGCCGATTGCCTTGGCGTCCACTTTCACCAGTTCGGCCAGCGGGTCCATCAAGCGCCGGGCAATGGAAACCGCCCCGCGCACGGTGATGTCCTGGTCGGGAAATTCCTCGCGCGCCACGTCGGAGGCGGAGTAAACGGACGCTCCGCTTTCGTTCACCATGATGATCTGAATGCCCTTGGGCAGGCCGATCTTGGTCACAAAGCTCTCCGTTTCGCGACCGGCAGTGCCGTTGCCAATAGCGATGGCTTCAATGTCATAGCGCTTCACCAGGTTCACGATCAATTCCTTGGCGTGCATCAGCGTGTTGCCAGAGCCGATAAGGTAGACCACGTCATTATAGAGCAGCTTGCCCTGCGCATCGAGCACCACCACCTTGCAGCCGGTTCGGAAGCCCGGGTCAATACCGAGCACTCGTTTCTGGCCCAGCGGCGCTGCAAGCAGCAGTTCGCGCAGGTTGTCGGCGAACACTTTGACCGCCTCGGTATCGGCCTTCTTCTTGGAATCCATGCGCGCCTCCGTCTCCATGCTGGAGCCGAGCAAACGCTTGTAACTCTCGACCGTCGCCAGCTTTACCTGGGCGGAACAGTCGCTCGCACCTTTTACGAACAGTTGTTCCAGCGTCCGAACGGCCGTGTCTTCCGGCGGCGTCACCCGCATCATCAGGAAGCCTTCGGTCTCGCCGCGGCGGATGGCCAGCAGGCGGTGCGAAGGAATGCTCTTCAGCGGCTCGCTCCAGTCGAAGTAATCGCGGAACTTCGCGGCCTCCGGGTCTTCTTCCTTGCCCATTAGCACTTTGCTGGAAACCGAAGCCTGCTCCGCGATCAGCTTGCGCAACGTGGCGCGGGCCTCGGCATTGTCGCTGATGCGTTCCGCCATGATGTCGCGGGCACCGGCCAGGGCTTCCGCCGAATCCTTCACTTTCTGTTCATCCGCCGACGCATCGGGATTCACAAACTTCGCCGCCTCGGCGGTCAGGTCCGCGCTGCGGTCCATCTGGTTCGCCTCAATGAAATCCGCCAGCGGCTCCAGGCCTTTTTCTTTAGCGATGGTGGCCCGGGTACGGCGCTTGGGGCGGAAGGGAGCGAACAAATCCTCCAGCACCGTCAGCGTATCCGCCTTGTTGATCTTGTCCTTCAGCGCATCCGTGAGCAGATTGCGCTCCTCCAGGCTTTTCAGGATCGAGCTGCGCCGGTCATCCACCGCAGCGAGCTGTTCCAGCCGGTCGCGGACACTGGCGATTTTGACTTCGTCCATTTCGCCTGTCGCTTCTTTACGGTAGCGGGCGATGAAAGGAACCGTCGAGCCTTCAGCCAGCAGGTGCGCCGTCGCGCCGACCTGGATGGGCTTGAGCCCGAGTTCTTTGGCGATGCGTTCGACGTGGGCAACGTTGATTTTGAGTTCCATGAGTGCGTGAGCAGGGTGGGGGAATGAGGTGGTCATTTTGAATGACGAAACGGGCTACGCAAGTCGTGAAGCGCGTGGCGAACAGACTCGCTCAATCCCGCACAAACAACCACTTCGGCATTGAGCCGAAGGACCTAGGCGTCGTACATTCCGCTACTTATCTAATTATATGACTCCCAATCCAACCGCGCCGCCCGATTCTGACTATCCAGAGCCCGATGATTTATTGATGTATTTTCTGGCCGGCGTTTACGGCGAACATGGAGCGGAAACGGAGCGCAAGGGTAACTGGATTTCCGTTGATCAGGGGAAACTCTTCACCCGTGTTGCCTACCCCAGTCAGCGCCAGCACCCCGCAGGCCTCGTTTTGCAGGTGGATTTCGTGACCGTCACTGCGGATGGCAGGCACATTGTCGAATCCTTTGCTGGGATCGGTGCCGACCTCTCGGCGGCGCTTCAGGACGCCTGTGGAAGTTTCCTGGATTCCTGCTTCCACGTCTTTGTGGTCGCTCTTCTGGGTCGTCACTGCGATCATGCGGATCGTCAGCAGTGGAGGGTGGGAGGCCGGGAAAGACGGGTCACGCTGGGTGGGTTAAGAATCAGGGGTGAGTTGCCGACAGGCTGGTGGCCTCCGGTGCTGGACGGCATCAGGCATCATTTAGAGGCACTGCCTCTGGCCGAGGGACAGCATTGGATTCGTTACTTTTACTGCCATGCGCCTTCCAATCCGCCCACTATCGAGATCCTGATCGACAACGAGCCCCATGAAGAATTGCAGACCGTGACCGCCAATCTGCCATGGCCGCAAAAGGAGGGGTTCTACTCGGTCCGCCTCTTCTTCGTGGTTGACTGATTTTTCATCATTGCCTGTGGCCTCCGATAACGACATTCTTCAAGCTGTGCACCAGGCGTTCGCAGGATGCCCGCGCCCTGATCACTTTACCAACTACACGCACTGTGAGGAGTGTGCGGAGCACGATGAACTTCTTCGTTCACGGGACATTCATACACTTGGCATTGAGGATGTTGGCAATATCGGTTGGGATCCGATTTGCTTTACCACAGCGGAGGGATTCCTTTACTACATTCCTGCGCTCGCACGCCTTGCGCTGGACGAGCCAAAGAACGCTCACGATTGGTACGCCGGTCAGTTGCTCTTTCATCTCTGTCACGACGGTCAAAATAATAGCAGGGTGAAAGCCTGCACCGCAGATCAACGCAGCACGATTGGTGACTTTTTGCGCCACCTAGTTGATACAAGGGCAACGCTTGCCGAACACTATTACTGCACCGACCAATTAATGCAGGCGCTTGAAGTATGGTCTTCCGATCATGCGCCCTGATGGCACGCACCTTGCAACATTCCCTCCAGGAAACTCGTATGTTTCCCGTGATGAATTCCACCGCGCCATCCTTCACCCGTCGGTCCATGCTGCAACGCAGCGCAGGCGGCTTCGGCTACCTGGCGCTTCAGGCCATGCTGGCGGAGGAGCAGGCCAAGGCCGCCGTCGCCAATCCCTTGGCCGCGAAGAAGCCCAGCTTCGCCCCCACGGCCAAGCGCATCGTCTTTCTCTTCATGAAAGGCGGCCCGTCGCATGTGGACACCTTCGATCCGAAGCCCCTGCTCCAGCGCGACGACGGCAAGCCCTACCCCTTCGCCCAGCCGCGCGTGCAGTTCGCCGCCACCGGCAAACTCTTAAAGTCGCCGTGGAAGTTCAAGCAGTACGGCCAGAGCGGTCTGCCTGTCTCCGAGCTTTTCCCCAATGTCGCCGAGTGCGTGGATGAGCTCTGCGTCCTGCGCTCCGTCTACGGCACCAATCCCGCCCACGGCGGCGCTTTGTTGAAGCTGCACACCGGCAGCGATACCCAGGTGCGCCCCAGCATGGGCTCCTGGGTGGTCTATGGCCTGGGCACTGAAAACGACAACCTCCCCGGCTTCCTCACCATCTGCCCCACGCTCGCGCATGGCGGCATGAACAACTGGGGCGCCTCGTTCCTGCCCGCCTACTGCCAGGGCACCCCCATTGGCAACGCCGCCATCCCTGCCCAGCAGGCCATGGTCAAGCACATCCGCAACGCCCGCATCAGCCCCGCACTCCAGCGCCAGCAGCTCGATTTCCTTGCCCAGGTCAATCACGAGCACCTCGATCTCGCCGGAGCCGATGCAGCGCTGGAGGGCCGCATCAATTCCTTCGAACTCGCCTACCGCATGCAGTCCACCATGCCCGAGGCCCAGGATGTGACCCAGGAGACCGAGTCGACCAAGAAAATGTACGGCATCGACAACCCCGTCACCGCCAACTTCGGTCGTCAGTGCCTCATGGCCCAGCGCTTCCTGGAACGCGGCGTCCGCTTCGTCCAGGTCACCCATAGCGACAGCGAAGTCCAGTGGGACCAGCACGGCAACCTCTACAAGGGCCACTCCAAGAACGCCTCCGAGGTGGACAAACCCATCGCCGGTTTCCTCAAGGACCTCAAGGCCCGTGGACTGCTCGATGACACCCTCGTCCTCTGGGGCGGCGAATTCGGCCGCACTCCCACCGCCCAGGGCACCGACGGTCGCGATCACAATCCCAACGGCTTCACCATGTGGATGGCTGGCGGCGGCGTGAAAAAAGGCTTCGCCTACGGTGCCACCGATGACTACGGCTACTTCGCCCAGGAGGACAAGATGCACGTCAACGACCTCCACGCCACCATCCTCCACCTCATGGGTCTCAACCACGAAAAGCTCACCTACCGCTACGCCGGTCGCGACTACCGCCTCACCGACGTCGCCGGAGTGGTCGCCAAGGACATCATCGCGTAGTTGAAAAAGAAAGTGGAGGAATTCGTGCCCATTTGAGGCCCTGGAACGATCGTTCGGGAGGAGCAAGTCCAGTTTTGTGCCCTCAAAGCTAATCGCTTATTGCGGTCGCCGCTTCTCCCGTTCACGGTAGTCGCCTTACGATGAAGACCGCACTCCAACACTTCCGCATCTGCGCTCTATTTCTTGTCACAATCTTTGGGCTCTGTCATTGCACTTCCCTGCCGTCGGAACGGAAAGCCCAGATTAAGAGAGTGCTCGTGCTCAGCCAGGTGCCGCCTGAAGTGACCCGCTACCACGTCGGGGTCACCGTCATCACCAACACCGAAGGCAATACAAGTCCGCTGCCTGAACTGGTGCCGCACCTTGAAGGCGAAGTGCGCAAGATACTCTCCCGTCGACTCCCTGATGCCCAGGTTGTGTTCGATGCCGCCGGGGCGAAAGGCGTCAGTGGCTACCGAGACTCCCCAGAATTCACGAGCGCCATCACTCGCCTCGCCACCAAGGCTGGAGCCGATACCGTGCTCTGGATTTCCTGTGTGAAATGGGCCCCTACCGGCTTGCCCGGTTACATGCAGGCCCAGACAGGTATCTGGCATCGCGGAGCCTTCGAAAGGGCCGCAGCCATGACCGACCTCTGCCTTTTGCCGATTTTGTTCGATGCACGGACGGTTCAGGTGATTGGCAAAGGCTGGCCCTTCGGCGGTGCCACACCCGTTCACATGGTTTGGAAAGAGAAGTTCGCTGACTACAGTGCGGA
>JAQGPI010000271.1 GCA_028293175.1 Verrucomicrobiaceae bacterium
AACGACTGCGGCCTGAAGCACTGGCAGTGACGATGGCGGCGCACCTGCCGAAAACGAGAAACGCGAAGCAGAAGACGGACATACGGTCCTTGAATGTTTTTCAGCTCTGCGAGCTCAGCATTTCAGACGCCGTTCATTGGGTCGCCAACCTTATGCTTACCGAGCACCAGCGCACTTACTGCGAGGACCTTCAGAGCGAGATTTTGAAGCGCCTGCGCTTCCTGGATGAGGTCGGGCTGGGCTATCTGGCGTTGAATCGCGAGAGCGGTTCATTGAGCGGTGGTGAGGCTCAGCGCATCCGCCTTGCCACGCAGATTGGAGCGGGCTTGGCTGGCGTGTTGTACGTGCTGGATGAGCCAAGTATAGGCCTGCATCCCGCGGACAATGAGAAGCTCATCGGCACCTTGAAACGCCTGCGCGATCTCGGCAATACGGTACTAGTTGTGGAGCACGACGATGCCATGATGCGGGCCGCCGATCACATGATCGAGCTTGGTCCCAGGGCCGGTCCGCATGGCGGCCGCATCACCGCCCAAGGGACACCTGCAGAACTTATGGCCAAGGAAGGCTGCCTGACGGGCGACTATCTCAGCAATCGCATTTCCATTCCGGTGCCGAGGCTCCGAGTGCCGCCTCGTTCGGCTCAACTTGAGCTTGGCAACGAACAGGTGACCGAGCCCACGTGGGTCAGCGTTATCAATGCCACAGAACACAATTTGAAGGGTGTAAACGCCGCTTTTCCCTTGGGCTTGTTCACTTGTGTTACCGGTGCTTCCGGCAGCGGCAAATCCACTCTTATTGATGACATCCTGCGCCGCGCTCTAGCCCGCTATTTCTACAATGCCAAGGACGAGCCAGGCAAACATGACCGCATCACAGGCCTCCACGGTGTTGACAAGGTGGTGGTGATCGATCAGGAGCCCATTGGTCGCAGTCCGCGCTCGAATCCTGCCACCTACACGGGTGCCTTCACGCCGATACGCGAGCTTTTCGCCCAGCTGCCTAGTGCTCGCGTGCGTGGCTATGATGCGGGTCGGTTCAGCTTCAACACGGCGGGCGGTCGTTGCGAGAAATGCGAAGGCGATGGGTTGATCAAGATCGACATGCACTTCCTGGCCGACGTGTACGTGACCTGCGAGCAGTGTAAGGGACAGCGTTACAACGCGGAGACGCTGGAGATTGCCTTCAAAGGCAAGAACATCGCCGAGGTGCTGGACATGACGGTGGCTGAAGCCTCGCGCTTCTTTGACAAATCCCCGCACATCGCGCCGAAGCTGCGTGCGCTAGATGATTGCGGGCTGGGATATCTGAAGCTGGGCCAGAGCGGTGCGAGTCTGTCCGGCGGTGAAGCACAACGCGTGAAGCTGGCGGCCGAGCTGGGCAAAAAATCTACGGGACGCACCTTGTATTTGTTAGACGAACCGACCACGGGCCTTCACTTTGCGGATATTGCGCAGCTCATGCTGGTGCTCATGCGCCTGCGCGATGCGGGTAATACGCTCATTGTCATCGAGCATAATCTTGACGTGGTGAAGTGCGCGGACTGGATCATTGATCTCGGTCCCGGCGGTGGTGAAAAAGGTGGCAGCATTGTGGCCGAAGGCCCGCCGGAGCGCGTGGCGCGTGAACCGGCCAGTGTCACAGGACAGTACTTGCGGCCCTACCTTGGATCGTAGGCCAGCCAGGCGCGCAGCTTCTCCACTGCTTCACCGTGAGTGGGGAAGGCGAGCTCCTCGAGCACTACTTCGGCCAGAGGCACCGCGACGATTTCACTGGCCTCGCCATCAACGGCATGGGCAGCATCGAAATTCTCTGTGCGGGCGAAGAACAGGATGTCGAGCGTCGGCCAAGTGTAACCCTGAAAGGGATAGCGATTGCAGCAGGTGCCGATGTACGTGTAGCCGCTCGCGGGAAGATTGATGCCGGTCTCTTCCAGCGTTTCGCGGGCGCAGGCGAGCTCGGCTGATTCAGCGGGATCAATCACACCGCCGGGCAGGCCTAGCTTGCCGAAGCCGGGCTCGTGGGCGCGACGCATCAGCAGAAGCCGGTCTTCGCTATCCAACACCAATGCGACGGCAGCCGGAATGGGGGTGACGAACTGGCTGTAGCCGCAAGCGGGGCAGCGGCTCTGCCTGTAGCTCACGGTCTCTAGTTTGTGATGACCGCAGTGGTAGCAGAAGTGGAAGGGTGGGGGACTCATGCCTTGGGCTGCTGAATGACGAAGCCGATGTCATCGAGAACACCGCCTTCCAGCAAAACACTTTCTTCAATGCCTGGAGTCAGGCCGGAAAGGCGCAATCCCGTTGCTTCCTGATGATAGGCGATGCCGGGTAGCAGGCGGCCCAGTGAGCCTGCGCGAATGCCGTGTTGAGTATCCTCATCGCCCTTGGGCATCGGCGGATTTGGGAACTCGGTGCTGAGCAAAATGCCGGTGCTTTCATGCCACCAACCTCGAAGCACGGGTGTGCCTAGCTGGGGCAACGAAACAGGCGCTTCATCCTGCCAGCAAAGAGCAAATTTTCCCAGCCGCTTCCATTCCGCCCACGATGCCAGTTCTGCGAGCTGGGTGGCGTTGCCGATGGCGATGACCTTGTGGTCTTCTGATTTTGACTCCACGGCCCCGGCCTTTGAGTGAACTACCGTCACCGAGGGCAGCATGGAAACTGCACGGGCGATGCCGCTGTCTTCACCGCTGAGGACGAGCAGTGTGTCACTAGCGCTTATCAGCTCAACATGAGCGATGCGCATCTTGTTAGCGAGGGCCTCGGGATGATAGACGCCGTGAAATTGTTTCCGGTTCAGGAACGCCTCGGAGCCGAGGGTGTGCATGGCCTCGCGAACCAGGGAAGACTTGGCTTCGGCGGCTGCAATGGGCTTGCCGAAATGCACGCTCACCGGATGGCGTACCGGCCTTGGCAAGTGGTTCAGGATATCGCCACCTTCAAAGGAGAAGATCGAGCCCCACAGGCCGTCCAGATAGACAGGCATCACAGGTACTTTGGCCTGACGCGCCATGAGCTCGAAGCCTTTGCGCAGCTCGTTCATCGGTCCGCAGCGGGTGATCTGGCCTTCCGGGAAAAGGCATATCACCTGCCCTTCTTTCAATGCCTCGGACACCGTGCGGATCGCATCCTTGGCCCTTGTAGAGGAAATGGGCACCGTGTTGAAAATGCGCAGGAAGCCATTCATCCAGCGAACGTGATACAGTGTATCCCAGATGACGAACCGCACGGGACGCTCACAGGCGACCGAGAGCAGCAGGGCATCCATGTAGCTCACATGATTGGGCAGCAGCAGCACGCCGCCGGTACGTGGCAGGTTTTCTGGTGTGATCGCCCGTACCTTATAGAGAGAGCGCAGGAAGCCGGTAAGCGTGAAGCGGACGAGTTGTTGCGGCAGCAGCTTGAGAATGAACAAAGAGGCTCCCAGGCAAGGCAGCACTAGAGTGAGCACTTGATTTGAAGAGCGCAGATGAAATTGCAGGTAAAGCCATACCACTGCCATTGCGACGACGCCTGCGAGGCAGTCCATAAGGTTCACTCCCGAAAGAATGCGCGCCCGCTCGGAGGGCACAGCGCGGTCCTGCACATAAGCGTACAAGGGGTTCATGAAGCAGCCGCCGGTGAAGCCGAGAAGTATCAGGCTGGCATAGAGCCAGTGGCTGGTGACTGGTAGCAGCCCCGTCCACAGCAGGCTGCCTGCAAGGCCCAGCCCGGCAAGAGGCACCATGCCCAACTCAATGCGGCGCTTGCAAATCCAGGATGAAAATAGGCTGCCGAGCACGATGCCCACACCGAGGGAGGCGGCCATCATGGAGCGCAATTCGGAAGCCGAAGCCGAGTCCGCAGGGAAAGCTTCGTTGGCCATCGTTACCAGGATAGTCAGCATCGAGTTCGAAATGAACCAGAAGAATGAAATACCAATGGCGGCAAGACGCACAGGACGGTCACGAAACAGCAGGCGCATGTGGTCGAAATGTTCCCAAAGCATCGCGCGCCGGAACGTCACCTCGGGATGCACGGGCGTGCGCTGAACGCCGAGAGCACCTACGGTTTGCAGAAGGGCGGCCCCGGCGACGACCCAGACCAGCGCCTGCGCCGCTTGCCACGCAGTAGAATGGTTTTCCAACATCCGGCCGAAGACCGTGCCACCTGCCCACATGCCGCTCAGGATGCCGGCCATCATGGTCATTTGCACCCATCCGGAAACCATCCCGAGGCGACGTGAACCTGCCAGCTCTTTCATAATGCCCATTTTCGCGGGGCTGAACAATGCAGCTTCGGTCGCCAGAAGGAAGAAGGCAAGGAGGCTAAGCAACAGCGTCCAGAAGGGATCTTTGAAGGTGAGTACGGCGGCGAAAGTGCCGAACACCAACACTTGCGCCACCTGCATCCAGATCACCACGCTGCGCTTGGAATAGCGATCAGAAAGGAAGCCGGCCAAAGGGGCAAAAAGAATGTATGGAAGCGAGAAAACTAGACCCAGGTACACCTGCATTTCGTCACCCAGCTTCGTCCCCATCGCCACTGCCGAGGCCAGGGAGATGAAGAGCATCTTGACGAAGTTATCGTTGAACGAATTCAGCGTCTGAACAGCCAACACCAGTGCGATGGAGGCCTTGTTGCGGCCGGGCAGGTCAGGGAGTGTATCCAGGGTAGAGGCTGTCGTGTCTTCAACAGAATGCATGCGGTGGGCAACCCTTACCGGCAATACGGCGGCATGCACGTGTAAAGTCGCAGACGGCCTGTAACGGGCGACTCATGGGAGCCCAAAAACAACAACGCCTTGGAGCGTTGGCTCCAAGGCGTTGCAGAATCAGTTGTTGATACCGAAGCGGTTACTTCTTGCCTTCCGTCTTGGCGGTCGCGTGCGAGCCGCTGTTGAGTTCGATGAGGTCGCGCATGACGTTCATCGTCTCCAACTTGTAGGGCTCGAAGCCGTAAGGGTACTTGGAGTTTTCGTCGCCAGCGTCATCATCATCTTCGTCCTTGGACTTGGCGGCCACACGCATGCCGGTGCTTTGCTCACGTGTCTGTGCGGACTCAAGAACGAGATCAGCCTTGTCCACATTATCGAGGGTCAGATGATAGACCTTGAAGGAATCACCTTTGAGCTTGTCCACAACCGCCTTGGTCCGCTGCTCGCGGTCATCTTCATACTTGTCGCGGCGGGTCTCGTTTTCCTTTCGCTCCTTCTCGCGAGTGGCGGCATTGAGGCTGGCCTTGTTCTTGTCGATGCGGGCCTTGAGACGCTTCGTTTCATCGATGACGTAGGCGAACTCCGGATTGCCATTCACACGACTTTCCATGCGGGAGCGTAACTCCGTCGCAGGGAAGGCAGTCTTGCGCGAGAAATTATAGGTCTGTGCGGGAATCTCATCGTACGGCAGCGCGTTCTCCGAGGACCCTTCGCCATAGTCCATCACATCACGCATGGAGGGAAGCTGCAAATCAGGGACCACACCCTTGAGCTGGGTGGAGCCGCCAGAGATACGGTAGAATTTCTGGATGGTCACCTTCAATGAGCCGGCGCGGCTCTTGTCGGCGAAGAAAGGCATGTATCGCTCCACGGGGAGAATCGTCTGCACGGTGCCCTTGCCGTAGGTAGACTTGTCGCCAATGATCACCGCGCGGTGATAATCCTGCAGCGCGGCGGCCAAAATCTCGCTGGCTGAGGCACTAGACTTGTCGGTTAAAACGATCATCGGGCCCGAATACACAGGCTTCTCATTGCTGCATTCGCGCACAGCGATTTCGTCGCGCCAGTCCTTTACCTGCACCACCGGCCCGGCGGCAATAAACAGCCCGGTGAGCTTGATGGCTTCATCCAATGAGCCGCCGCCATTGCCGCGCAGGTCGAGCA
>JAQGPI010000278.1 GCA_028293175.1 Verrucomicrobiaceae bacterium
CTACGGCCAGATCCTCGCCACTGGCAAGGTGCAGCTCTTCAGATCCCACCGGCCGGATTTCCGCGATGGCGAGCAGATGCGTGATTTTCTCTATGTCAAAGATGCTGTGCGGATGACCCTTCATCTCGCTCAGTCGCCGCTCGCTGGCGGCTTGTACAACCTGGGCAGTGGTCTTGCCCAGTCCTGGCTCCAGCTCACTCACGCGATCTTCGCCGCCGTGGGCCTGCCGCCGAACATCGAGTTCATCGACATGCCCGCCGCCCTCCAGCCCAAGTATCAGTACTACACCTGCGCCGACATCGGGAAACTGCGCCAGTCGGGGTTCAAAGACGAAGTCACCCCCTTGGCAGAAGCGGTGCGAGACTACGTGCAGAACTACTTGATGAAGGACCGTCGTTTGGGCGATGAATGACGAACCGCAGGCAATTTAAGTGCTCGCGAATGGGCGGTCAAATCGCTTTTGGAAAGTTCTAGACGGAAATTTTGAGGGTCGCGCACGCACGCGGTGCTTGCTCTCTCTTTCAGATCTTCTCTTCTCTTCTCTGGTAACGGTTTTTGTGACGGTGCCTGTGATGGTTTTGTGACGCATCTTGTGACGGTTTTGGCGTTGCAGGAAGCGCCCTTGAGCAAGCTTTATGGGAAGGGGCGACGGGACGTCGCAAGTCCAGCCGCCCCCTTGTTTTGGCGACTAATCTTCATCCTTCAGAATACCCCAAGTTCCCGGTGTCAGCGATGCCAGCAGGATGATCCGTTCCATCCGGATCTCGATAGTAAACCACGTATGAGCCTTGCTTGAGTCTTCCAAGGTCAACGTCCGGACAACTAGCCGAATAACCCTCCGCCACAAGGCTGCTTCGAATCGTCAGGTGGATGGCTCCATCACGGACCACAACCGCTGGTCTGCGGCAGACCGCTGCCGACTGCAGGTTCGAAGGTGTGCAGGTGATCTTTCGAGTACCCGAGACGTTGCACATAACGGGCAAAATCATGTGGCCTACCTTATTCAGGCGAAGAGGTCCAACTGCGATGCCGCCGAGACCCTGTATCGTGCGATAATCACAACGCTCAACCGTTGCCGTTGAAACCAAGCTGCTGCATGCAGGGATGCAGAGCAGGAGGGCGATCACACTGAGGATGGACTTCTTCATGGCATGTGGCGGTGGACTCTGCTTCGTAGCCGAACAACCGGTGGACGAAACCACTTTAGGTTTCGTCTTTACCCATTTTGGTTTCTTCATTCCGCCGCGAAGCGGCGGTTACGGCACCACTTCGCCCGTGCCGGTGTAGATCCACTTCTGCACCTTGCTGTTCTTCACCTGAGCCTGGGCGTCGGTCTCAAACTTGCCGAAAGGGGTCACGGCTTCGAAGGTCACGGTCACGGTCCACACCTCCTGGCCATCGACCTTTTCTTTGCCCACCTCGCCCCACTTCTTGATATTATCGGGCTTGATTTCGGTCACTTCGCCGGCCTTCATGCTGGCCAGCAGGAGGGGGAAGGTACCATCTGGAGCCTTCTCAGGCTTGTTGTCTGCCAAGGCCTTTCCTCCGCCTTTGGCGTTCTTGGAGGGATTGGCATCGTCCAGCTTTTTCTGTTCGAAGCGACGACGGGCGGACTCCAGGTAGGCGACCTTCCACTGGTCATAGACGGCAGTCATGAGCTCTTTGATATTCGTGTCATCAATGGCGATTTCACCCTTGAAAGGCGAGCTTGGCCCCGGCGAGACGACCAAGTTGGTGCCGTTTTGACCAGCGATGTTGGCCTTCCCGCCAGCAGGAATCTTGGTGGCTCCAACAGCGCCTTTCACTTCTACGTCTTTGGCCAGTTTGACCATGAAACGGGTATTGTTGAATATGCTGGGCGGCATCTTGGTCCAGTTGTTGGTCGCTTCTTCCAGCGTCTTCATGGGCGGCGGGACGAACTCACCTTCCTTGGGTTTCTCGGGCTCCGGTGGTGGTGGCGCGGCGGCCATTTCGGGCTTGGGCTCCGGCTTCGGTTCGGGCTTGGGTTCCGGCTTCGGCTCAGGCTTGGGCTCGTCCTTCAGCTTTGGCATTTGGAGCTGCACTTCTTGCTTGGGCTCCGCCGAGGCGATCACCACCACCTTGGGCTTGTCTATGCCTGCCCAGGCCCCAAAAGGCGGGTACACATACTGATAGGCCACGTAGCCGACGGCGACGGTGCAGATAAGGCAAAGAAGAGCTTTCATGGAGGGAACAAGGTATACGAGGGCATCGTATGCTAATGGCAACTTGGCTTCAGGTCAAAGACCGAGCGCACGCCGGGGATTCACGTCCAGTAACGTGGCAACTTCGCCTTCACTTAGACCTAGATGATCCCGGGCATTGACCAAAATACGGGGCACGGTGACGGTGGAACCGACAAAATGCGATCCATCAGGCGAGCGGGCGACGAGGTCCTCGCCGATCACGATATCCCAGCCAGCAAGAGTAAAGTTCCCAGGTCCTAAACGAGATGCGGAAATTGCATCAGTGACAAAAATCGACCGCTCGATGCCAGCGGCACGCAGGTAGTTCCGCAGGGCATAGAATTCCACATGTACGCCATCGGGAATGAAGCAGAGCCAGAGCTTTTCATGAAGCGCGAGGGCACGTTGCACGACGTTGTCGTGGCGATGCATCAGCATGGGGCAGCCGTTGCCAACATGGGTGAACATGCTCAATCCTTGCTCTGTTGACTCGATCAGCGTTTCCAGGCTGGGATTGCAATGCCCGGCGGAAACCACCACGCCCTGCCCGGCGAGATAAGCCGTGGTGGCAAAACCCGCATCGCATTCCGGGGCTAGCGTCACCAACTTTGCCAAGCCTTGTCCAGCCTCCAGCAGGCGCTTGGCATCATCCACATTGCCGGGCTTCACGCACTGCGGGGGATGAGCCCCCACATAGCCTTTTTCCGGATTGATGAAGGGCCCCTCGATGTGCAGGCCTGCGATCACTTCCTGTGCCAGCGGGTCTTTCGCCCGCAGTTCTACCAGCGTGCGCATCCGCCGCTCCAGGTTCTCAATGGTATCGGTGATGAAGGTGGCAAGGATCTGATCGCAGCCATCTTCTTTGAGGCAAGCACAGGCATGATGCAGCGCTTCGGCGGTGAGGCCGTCGCGGTTGAAGTCCGTGCCAGCGTAACCGTTGACCTGAAGATCGAGAGGGGACATGGGAGGAATGAAAGTGATAGGTTGATGAAAGGGAGGGAACGCCTGCTTTTCACTTCCTCCCACTACGCATCAAGCGTGCGATACTTGGCATAAGCTTCAATAATTCGCTGCACCACCGGCAGGCGCACCACATCAGAGGTTTCGAAGTGGACAAAGTTTACGCCCGGCACCTCGTGAAGCACGCGGATGGCCTCGACCAATCCGGACTTCATTCCGCGTCGCAAATCGATCTGCGTGGGATCACCAGTGACTACGCAGCGTGAGCCCTCGCCCAAGCGGGTGAGGAACATGAACATCTGCTCGGCGGTGGTGTTCTGCGCTTCGTCCAGAATGATGAAGGCGTTCTTCAAGGTGCGTCCGCGCATGTAAGCAAGCGGCGCGATCTCGATGAAGCCACGCTCGATCAGCCGCTCCGCTTCCTCCGCATCCAGGAGGTCGTAGAGCGCATCGTACAAGGGGCGCAGGTAGGGGAAGATCTTCTCCTTCAGATCGCCCGGCAGGAAGCCCAGCGCTTCGCCCGCCTCCACCGCCGGACGGGTGAGGATTAGGCGTTGCACGGTCTTGTTTTTCAGGCATTGAATCGCCTGCGCCATGGCTAGGAAGGTCTTGCCAGTACCGGCCGGCCCCACGCCGAACACGACCTCGTGGTCGCGCATCGAGCGCAGGTAATCGAGCTGGCCGCGAGTCTTCGCCAGCACGGCCCGACGGGAACCCCCGAGCAGCTTCAAATTCATGACCTCCTTGGCCGGATCATCATTGCGCGTTTCCTTGATGGAATTGATCACCATTTGGAACATGGGCGCGGTGACTTCGCCGCCCTGGCGGTAAACTTTTTCCACCTGGGCGAGCACTTCCTTGGCACCGCTGATGCCAGCGTCCTCACCCTCCAGTTTCACCCAGCCGTCGCGGGTGGTGACGCGGACTTCAAAGGCGTCAGCAAGATGGCGCAGGAGCTGGTTGTCGTGGCCGGTGAGCGATTGCAGAAGATCCGGCGTCTCGTATTCGATGGTTTCAGAAGGCATGAGCAGAGGGATAGTGGAAAAAATGCGGGGAAATTACAGCCGTGCAACCGAATCAACGGTCAGGGCGCAACGGATTAGAACATGAAAAGATTAAAGAGGGTACGAGCGGCGGGCTCAAGACGCTCCAAGGAAGAAGCATTGGCGCTCCGCCGCTAAAACCTGTAGGAGCTCGCTTTGTCAGCATTCCAATACCGGAAAGCAGCAGTCATCGACGCCGCACAACAGGGATCACACTGGCAACGAGAATACGACAACGTATCACAGCTCATCATTGGAAATATTTATTTCCAGCAGGCCGCGAGCGGTGCCTGAGCAATATCAGATCTTTTCCATGATGCACCATCGATACCACCCAAACCTATCTGCGCCAGCGGAAAAAACAGCGGATCAATCCACACTATCCTTGGCCGATGCGGCGTCGCGCTCCAGCTTCTTCACACGGTTGAGCAATTCAGGGAGGCGGCGGGAACCCGCCAGACGGCGGCGCTCCTCGGCCACCGGCACGGCGGGAAAGCCCATGTAGATGCCGGAGCCTGCCGGCAGGTCCTTGGTGACGCCGCCGCGCGCCGCGACGGTGCATTGCGAGCCAATTGTGACGTGGCCGGCGACCCCCACTTGCGCGGCCAAAACCACATAATCCCCGATCTGCGCGCTGCCCGCGATGGCAGTGCCGGAAATGAGGATGCAATGCTTGCCGATGACCACGTTGTGGCCCACCTGCACGAGGTTGTCAATTTTGGTGCCTTCGCCAATCCAGGTGCGGCCAAAGCGTGCCCTGTCCACGGCGCTATTGGCACCGATTTCGACATCATTGTCGATCTGCACGATGCCCGACTGGCGCACTTTGCGGTGCTGGCCATCCACAAACTCATAGCCGAAACCGTCTGCGCCGATCACGCAACCGGAGTGGAGGATCACGCGCTCGCCGAGGATGCAGCCCTCATGAACGCTCACATTCGCAAACAGCTTGGAGCCCGCGCCGATGTGCACGGATCTTCCCACATAGCAGCCCGCGCCGATCTCCACATCTGGGCCGATCAGGGCACCTTCTTCGACCACCGCATTGGCACCCACTGCTACCCGGGAGGGATCTGCAAAGACGCCTTCGGCAACGACTGCGGACGGATGTATGCCCGTGTGCTCCGGAGTGGCGTGAAAGCCGTACTTGTCCACAACGGTATCAAACATCGCCGATGGATCTGCCACAACGATGGCGGTGACATTGCCAGGCATGGGTGTGCCCTCGGGCACCAGGACAGCCGTGGCCTGGGTACCCGCCAGCGATTGGCGGTGGCGGTCACCTGAAAAGAAACTGAGATCTCCGCGGCGGGCTTCCCGCAGGGACGCAAAGCCGGTAATCATAGCATCAATAGTCCCGGCAGGGAGAGCGACGGCGAGAAGCTTCGCCAGCTCCATGAGAGAAATATTCATTGAGAATCTTTCGCCTCGTTTTCGTCAGGAGACAATGAATTGACTGTCATTCTGTTGTGGTGTGCGCATGGATTTTACGCCCAGTGCGCGCCACTAGTCATATCGCTGTAAGGAGGCTGGCAAGCTCGTTCCTTGCCTCTGCATCCGTTGTGACAGTGTGAGATACACTTTTACTAGTTCAGGGAAGCTTGCGCAGCCTGTCGCTTGCTGAAGAATTCACCACAGCGCTCGCTGCCACCTATTGAGACTGGGATTGCGAGCTTGCTGCTGGCGCAAAGGCTCTGCCGTTTCCCATGCCCCACACCTTGGCATAGTAATGAGCCATGCGGAGTTTTTGTGCCGCGCCCACAGAAATCACGAAGGGATAGAGCGGTTGCTCACCCAGGCTGTAGGACACTTCATTGAGCACCGTGGAAAGGCACATCCAGCGTTGCAGCCAGGCAAGGAATTCGCCCTCTTCCTCAATGGTGGAAGGCAGGATGGTGGGCAGGAAACCGGCCTCCACGGGCAGCACGACCAGTGGCAGGGCGATGTGCCTCACCTGAATGCCAAGGCTCTCGCATGTCTCAAGCCCATCGACGATCTCCAAGTAATGCGCCCAGGTTTCGGCCCAGTCCTCCCAGGGATGCGAGGCGGCATAAGCGGTGATGAATTTTTGATCCCAATCCGCAGGTGCGCCCCATTGGTAGTGCTGGCTAAGCGAGGAGGCGTAGTCCTGCCATTCGTTGCCAAAACGCTCTCGAAAGGCAATGCGCAGCGGGTCTTCCCAGAGAAGTTCGGAAAGGCAGCGCTGCCAGAAATAGTGGGCGCTCTCATGACGGAAGTGGCCGAGCAGTGTGCGGCTGTTTTCGCCTAGTTGCTGGCGGTTGATTTGACGGTAAGTGTCATCTGCCTCCTCCAGGTTCACCGTGATGATGCCGTTCAGGTGGCCGGTGGTTACGTCGGGATTTGCCACGGTGCTGATGAAGTCAAAGGCCAGCCCAGTCTTCGCATTCTCAGCCTTGGTTGGCAAGCTGATGCCAAGGCGGAAGAGGGTGTAAAGCAGGCGGCGCTTCGCGGTTTCCATGCGGCCCCAGAGCGTGCGGTTGCGCTCGTTGCTGAGGTCCGGGATCGTGCGGTTCATGCGGCAGGCCACGCACAGCACCTCCGTAGAGTTTTTTGGCAGCACCCAGTTGCATACGTCGTGTTTCAGGCCGTTGGCACAGCGTTTCATGTCGCTGTCGGGCAGCAGCCGTACCATCGCCTCGCGCTCGGGATCATAGCCCGTTTCGTGGCCGCATTTCAGGCACCGTGAGCTGCCAAAGAAGAGTACATTACCGCAGTCACAGGTGAATCTTTGCATAAGAAGCCGTTCGTTCGCGGCACCGGCTTGGTAGTCGCTTTTCGGCCCAATGTCATGTGAAGCTTGGACTCATAAGGGTGAAACATTTCACGCCGTTTCGCCCATCCGTGCGTGCCCCGGCGTACGATTCGATGGCACAATAACGTTTAACAAAATGCTGCGTAAAAATGCAGCAACAGGCGATGAGGTAAAAAAATTCCAGCACCGATCTGAGAGTGATGTTCGCAGACATGGCCCTGCTGGCGATTGCCTTTGTCTGCTGGGACTTGCGCCATGATTGCGCTGACCACATTGCCGTTCACGCTCGTGAGCTGGAAGTCGCGACCCGCATAACGATAGGTAAGCTTTTCGTGGTTGAGACCCATGAGCGCCAGGACGGTGCGTGCAGGTCATGGATATGCACCATGCCATCGACGGCGTGCGGCCCACATCATCGGTGGACCCATGGCGCAAGCCGCCTTTCACGCCGCCGCCGTTCGCTTTTTTGGACTGAGCGGAGTGACACTCGTAGCATTTGTCCGCCAGGACGGGACGGATGCGGGACTCAAAAAAACTGGAGCTGGGCGGCATCCGGCTTGGGATCGGCGGCAAGCGCGATGGGAGCCAGCAAGGCGAAAAGGAAAATCGATTTTATAGCGGAGCAACACGCCATTGCCTGCTCAATAAGTTAACCGCACTTCAGCGCCCGTTTAGGACACGAAACTGCATGTGTTTTCAAACCGTTGAGCGAGACTGGCCTACCGCCAATGCTGTGAATCCATGACGCCGCCTCCCATTCCAGACCTGACTGCCGCCACCAGCGCGCCTGCTGCTTCAACGCTGAGCATTGTTCTCGGTGTCGTCTTCATGCTCGTGTGGTGGGGCTTGGCCATTGTATGGGGCATGATGTCGTTAATGGGTGGATTGATGGCCAATGACTCCGGCAGTGCATCCAGCGATAAACACATGGCGCTGCTCTGGTGGATGTTCGCGGGAGAAGTCCTTATCGCCTTGGCCGGACTTCCGGGAGGGCTGGCGTTTTGCTTGGTCGGACATCGGGCTCTGCTTATAAGCCTGTTCGCCGTTCTGCTGGTGGCCGGAGGCGCGATGCAGGGCTGGGCGATGACATCGTTTTATGCCAAGTGAGGTCAGAAAGCTCCAGCGAAGGTGGTTTCCGGCGGCTGAGCGTGCCTTCCTTGAACTCCTCGCAGATCACCAGTGGTAGAGGCAGGCGCGTTGTTCTTGTTCTTTTTGCCGGCGAGGGAAGGCGCGGCCAGGCTAACAAAGGCCAGCATGGTGAAAAGAGGGGGTGGCCTTCGTGGGTGCTAAAAGGGGTGATTTAACCGCAAAGAACGCAGGCATTTCCAAAGGTGGATCGGGTGTTTTGACGGAGTGGGGTGATGTTTCGAGTTTTCGTCTGCGAGCTTATAAGAAAGACTTGGCTTGCTATCACTCCGGCCAATTTTTGCGATGTATGCGTTCTTTGCGGTCAAATTCAGTTCAGGAGTTCACAGACTCTAACAGCACCTCGACGCTTCTTTAGGACAAGAATTTGCACAACCGCACCGTTTCACCGCGTCATGCGATTTGTCTTCACTGCCCTGCTGCTTGTTCTGCCACTGGCCGCTTCCCAGGCCCGCCAGCCGAATGTGGTGTTCATGTTGATCGATGACATGGGCTGGACGGACCTAGGCTGTTACGGCTCGAAGTACTATGAAACCCCGGCCATCGACAAGCTGGCGCGGGAGGGCATGCGCTTTACCCAGGCCCATTCGGCCTGCACGGTGTGCTCGCCCACGCGTTCGGCCATTATGACGGGGAAATACCCAGCACGCACGCATATCACGGACTGGATTGCCGGGCATGACCGCCCGTTTGCGAAGCTGAAAATTCCTGACTGGCGCCTAAACTTGCCGCTACAAGAGGAGACCATCGCGGAACGAATGAAGAGCGCCGGCTATGTCACCGCAAGCATCGGCAAATGGCACCTCGGCGGGCCAGAATTCTGGCCTGAGCATCAGGGATTTGACGTCAACGTGGCGGGCATGGACCTGGGATCGCCGCCCAGCTACTTCTCGCCTTACAAGATCGAGACGTTGCCCGATGGCCCTCCCGGTGAGTTCCTGCCTGAAAGGCTTACGGCGGAGGCAGCGAAGTTCATGGAGGCTAACAAGGATAAGCCCTTTTTCATCTACCTGCCGCACTATGCTGTGCATACGCCGATCAATGCGAAGAAGGAAGTGATCGCAAAATACGAAGCGAAGCGCGCTGTCGGGGGGCATAGCAACCCGGTTTACGCAGGCTTGGTGGAAGCGGTCGATGAGAGTGTGAAGGTGCTGCGGGCGAAGCTGGAAGAGCTGGGCCTAATTCAGGACACGATCTTCGTCTTCACCAGCGACAATGGCGGCCTGAGCCAACAAGTGGGTGCCAAGGGATGGTCACGTGGCCCCACCGACAATAGCCCGGCACGGCTGGGCAAGGGCAGTTCCTTTGAAGGCGGCACGCGCATCCCGTTGATCATGGCGTGGCCTGGACAGATCAAGGCGGGCGTGACCTGCGATGAGCCAGTGATCAGTTGCGACCACTATCCCACGCTGCTGGAATTGACCGGGACCGCCGATGCCGCGGGGCATCAGAGCGATGGGCAGTCCATGGCTTCGCTTTTGAAGCAGACGGGTGATTTTAAGCGCGATGCCATCTACTGGCATTACCCGCACTACCATCCCGGCAGTGCCACGCCATATAGCGCCATCATGCAGGGCGAATGGAAGCTGATTGAGTTTTTCGAGGACATGCACACGGAGCTGTACAA